>DAOUWQ010000201.1 GCA_030667035.1 Candidatus Heimdallarchaeota archaeon
GATTTCACATTGGTCAAAATTACAGTTAGTTGCTTCTTTGTTATTTCCCTTTCTGTTAGTTTTTTAACTAATTCCTCAGTTAAATTAAGAGGAAGCAAGCCATCATCATTCATTTTAGTGACGGCCTTTTGTATTGCATCAGGAGTAACAAAATCTTTCTTTGGAGTGCTAGTTGAAGCTTTTGACATTATTATTACCTACCTTTCTAAGATTGTTCTACCTCAGTATTCAACACTCTGTCAATTATTGCATCAATATTGACTGATAGTCCGTGTTCTGTTTTTGCTGGATCAATACCATCATCACCATATTTGAGTTGGATAATTTCGCTTTGTGCACCTCTAACGGTGCCATCGTATTCAGCTTTAATATCCAATAAAGCGTGTATTAATCGTCTCTGCATATATCCAGAAGTAGATGTACGAACTGCTGTATCTACTAATCCTTCACGACCTCCGCAAGCATGCATAAAGAATTCAATTGGAGTAAGGCCTCTTCTAAAGCTGTTCCTTACAAAACCCCTAGATGGGGCATCAAGTGATCCATGTTTGAAGTGAGGTAAGGTTCGTCCTTTGAATCCTCTTGATATACGTGCACCACGGACGGATTGCTGTCCTAAACAGGCAGCCATTTGTCCAAGGTTTAACATACTACCTCTTGCACCTGTTTTTGCCATAATAACAGCTTCGTTCTCCATACCAAGATATTCACCTGCAACATCTGAAGCAGTTGTACGAGATTTGGAGAGAATTTCCATGATTTTCATTTCAAGAGTTTCTTCTTGAGTACGACCAGGCAATCTTTCAAGAATACCTTGTCGATAAGCATCAATTGTTTCTCGGGTTTCTCTTTCAGCATCATCTAGAATTTCATCTATTCTAGCCTTTGCTTCTTTAGGAATATCTACATTCCAGAAACCAACTGTAAATCCTTTATAGGACAATACTCTGATGAAAAGCTTTGTAATGCCATCTAAGAATTCTCTGGCAACATCTGTTCCTCGATCGGTTAAGATTCTGCCAAGTAAACTTCCTTCTTGTTGTGACCCAATTGCTTTCTTGTCAATTACACCTGTTTTTAAGATGCCATTTCTGACAGTAACATATGAGTCGTATTTACAATTCTCTTTAAGGCATTCAGTACATTTTTGACAGATTTTTGCTCTATTAGTATAATGAGTACCTTTTGGTATGAACAAACTGAATATTTGTTTACCACTCCACAGTTCTTCTGGCTCTTTGATTTCAGGTTCAGGTAAATCTTTGTTATAACCTGAAGAGATAATGAATTGCATTGCTTCTTTCTTTGTGAAGAAGGTTCCCATCCTCGTTAAAAGATAAGATGCAGAAATATAATCCCAGTTTGCACCGATCAATGGTCCACCATATCTTGGTGAAGAAATTTGTTCTTGTGCGAGCATTAAAGTACGAGCTTCTGCTTGTGCTTCTTCGTTCTGTGGGACATGAAGGTTCATTTCATCTCCGTCAAAATCTGCGTTATAAGGTGGGCATACACATAAATTAAGTCTAAAGGTTCTATAGAGCATAACTTTTACTTTGTGTGCCATTATTGACATTCTGTGGAGAGATGGTTGTCTGTTGAAGAGAACGATGTCTCCATCTTTCAGATGTCTTTCAACTATGAATCCTGGTTCTAGAGAATCTGCGACATTTCGTTTTTCCTTTACAAACCGCAAATCAATTCTCAAACCTTCTTGTCTGATGATGTAGTTTGCACCAGGATGATTTACTGGCCCTCGCATAACGAGTTCTTTTAATTCCTCTATATTCCATTCAGTTACTCGTTCTGGAATAGTTAATTGCATAGCAATTTCTTCGGGGACACCTACTTCATTAATACTCAAATTTGGATCGGGAGAAATAACAGTTCTGGAGGAGAAATCTACACGTTTCCCAACAAGATTACTTCTAAATCTACCTTCTTTTCCTTTCAATCTTTGAGTTAATGTTCTTAATGCTCTTCCAGAGCGATGTCTTGCAGGAGGAATACCTGAGACTTCATTATTGAAATAAGTAGTTACATGGTATTGTAACAATTCCCAAAGGTCTTCTACAATTAATTGAGGAGCACCAGCTTCAATATTTTCTCTAAGTCTTTGATTGATTCGGATAATATCTACTAATTTATGGGTTAAGTCGTCTTCTGATCTGATACTGGATTCAAGTGTGATACTTGGTCTCATAGCTACGGGAGGAACGGGGAGAACTGTTAAAACAACCCATTCAGGTCTTGCATAATACGCATCAATACCTAGTAAAATACAATCGTCATCGGATATTCTTTCAAGTCGATCGCGAACATCAGAAGGAGATAATTTCTTTCGCTCTATTACTTTGCTCTTTTTACTAGTTTTAACTTCTTCGTAATAAGTAGTTGGTTTTTCCAATCTGATTTTCGATTGGAGAGCTTGGCAATGAGGACACTCTTCTGTTTTTGCTGCTTTTTTAAGAATTTCATTGATCATTGAAGCGCTTTTCTTACTCCATCGTTTTTCAAATTTAGAAATATCTTGTCTAAATTTGTAAATTTCTTCGTCTGTGAGTAAGATTCGACTACATTCTCTACAAATCGCTCTAAGCATTTTGTAGATTTTTTTGTTAAACCCTACATGCATAATTGGTCTAGCAAGCTCTATATGACCGAAATGCCCCTCACATTCACCTACACGGTTTCCGCAAGTTTTACATCTTTGGCCAGGATCAATCGTTCCGAGTCTACCATCCATTAAACCTGAGGGAATTGCCGTTCCATCTTCATCGTAAGTGTCTGCCGTAATTACACGAACAACACTCATTTTTCTCATTTCATCTGGAGAGAGAAGACCGAACTGTAAAGCACCAATAGCTTTTGGTAATTTAAATGCCATTCTTTTTTTCCTCCTATGCCATATCCTTCAATATTAATTTTGGTGCCATCCCAAGAGAAGTTAATTCTTGTAGAAGCAATTTGAAGGCATAGCTCATTACTACATTTGATACTTCAGACTCACCTTTGCATATTGGACAAAGGTATTTGTCTCGATTTCTATCGTAAGTCGCGATTACACCACAGTTCCCACAAACGTTGATGTTTGTTTTATCTGATTCTTCGAGTAAACGCTCTTTCAGAAGCAAAGCTGCTCCATGTCCTACTAAGCAATCACGTTCCATTTCACCAAATCGCAAACCACCTTCTCTTGCACGACCTTCTGTTGGTTGTCTAGTGAGAATTTGGACTGGACCTCTTGCACGAGCATGAGTTTTATCTTTTACTAAATGGTGAAGTTTTTGGTAGTAGGCAATGCCCATAAAGATATCAACATCATATTTTCTACCGGTGATACCATTATACATTGCTTGTTTTCCATAATAGTTCAAGCCTAACCTTTTCATTTCTTGAACTAAGTAATCAGAAGCAATTCCTTCAAATGGAGTTGCATCAACCACTGTGCCAATTTTTGTTCCATACATAGCAGCCATTGTCTCAAGAATTTGACCAATGGTCATCCTTGAAGGGATAGCATGGCAATTTACTATGATATCGGGAATAATTCCTTCAGAAGTAAATGGTAAATCTTCAGGTGGGGCAATTAAACCAATTACACCTTTTTGTCCATGGCGTGAAGCAAATTTATCACCCAATTCAGGGATTCGCATATCTCTCATCTTTACTTTAACCAAACGATTACCATCGCTTGTTTCAGTTAAGATAACGGTATCAACAAACCCTTCCTCACTATGGCGCATGCTAATACTTGTTTCATGTCTAATTGGAGCGCGAACTTCAAATTCACTGTATTCTTCAAGAAATCTTGGTGGAGAAGTTCTACCAATAATTACTTGATCGCCAGCAACTTGACTTTCAGGTTCAACAATGCCATCAGAGCTTAAATGAACATAAGCTTCAGGTGGTCTAAAACCTCTAACATCTTTACTCATACGCTCGAATTTATCTTCTTGACCCGCTGGATAGCGTCTTTCTTCTGCTTCATATCGTCTGAAGAAAGCTGATCTTGCTAAGCCACGTTCAATTGATTGTTTATTGAATATAATCGCATCTTCCATGTTATATCCTTCATAGCTGAGTAAAGCTATAACCACATTCTGTCCAGCAGGACGTTTATCGAATTTGATAATATCCATTCCATGGGTTTTGACAAGTGGTTTCTGTGGATAAAAGAGAATATGTGATCGCGTATCAACTCTTAATCGATAATTTGCAGCATACATACCCAATGCTTGTTTAGCCATTGCTGATTCGTAAGTATTCCTTGGAGATTGATTATGCTCAGCAAAAGGAATAAGTGAGGCACAAATACCTAAGATTGAACTTGGAGCAATCTCTAAGTGTGTATGACCAGTATCTTTTTCTAAATCGTCAATATCCATAGCGATAAAGGAACTTTCTTCTTCCTCAGCATCGATGTATTCTATAATTCCTCTTTGAATTAAATCGACATAAAGAGTGTCATGATATAAAAATTCTGATTCAAATTCATTTGGTATTAAGTCTAAAATTGGTTTTGTTTCATCGGGATACTCTACAACTGCGTGAGAGTCTGAAATTCTATCTCTTCCCATATTGGTAAATTTATCTGTATGATTATAATATCTGAGAACCATAATCAAATAAGACACTCCTTTGTAAATAAA
>DAOUWQ010000118.1 GCA_030667035.1 Candidatus Heimdallarchaeota archaeon
AGGCAATCTCTCGAGGGTGATGTAATGCACTTGCACCTTGAGTTGACTCACCAGCTACAATGTAAGATACTTCTCCCACAAGTTGCCAAGATGTTTCAAAAGATGCACCTAGGCAAGTATTGAATATCAACACATCAACATTGTTGGCTCCAGAGAGTGCAGTTTCCAATTCAGGCACTGATAAACAATCACCTATTGCATATGGCCAATAAGGATGAGGTGCATGATAATCATAACAATAACCAGCATACCCTCGTCCATGGTAGGATAGTACTAGTGCATAATTATTTGCTGGAAAGTTAGTTTTACAAAAAGTAACAAAATTACTCAGAGTTGTAGGGTCGCCCATGTTTACTGCACCCCACGCAGCTTCTTGTGTATTTCCACCATCTGCAGTTGTTCTTAGCTGGTAGATCATTGCATGTCCATTTGGGTCCTGAAATGTGTATGGATAATCATATAGAACGATTACATTGAGATCTGTTATTGAACCTGGTAGTAAATCCATTGTTTGTAATTTCATCTTTGCTTCTGTCATAGCCGCGTGAAGAAAATTACCTGAATTATCAATACTCGGTGTGACAGTAGCTGATCTTGTATCTGCACAGAAATACAACATTAACGTCCATTCTTTCACTACCTTATCTTTACTTTCATTGCTTATCGTTTGTTGGTTGCGTCCATTGCTTGGAATATAGGAAAGATAACCTAATGAACAAATTAGAAAAATAACCAGTAGATGTTTTATTTTTAATTTATACAGCTGTAAAGCCCCCCCGATAATGGGTTCTATACTTGTTACTCGTTAATTAAATTTAAAATTACTTGACAAAAAACACTTTTTTCACTGTTTTTTTTTTCTTCCTGAGAATGAGAGCATTAATTTGCTCATCTTTCGAGCAAATAGGAAATCCTTATTATTATAAGAAGCGGTTTTGCCTTATAGAATGTTTATAGTTGATTACAATGGTTAAACGGAAAGCATTATTAGGCGGATTTATTGGTGCCTTAATCGGTGTCGGACTTTTTGTCCTTGCTATCTATCTAGGAGGAGTACTAATAGGCCAAGCTTGGTCTTTTATTGTATTCTCAATTCTTGCTTGGTTATTAGGCGGTTTTGTTGCAGGAATGATTGCTACATCTCCACAGAAAGGAGCATTAGCAGGTTTACTTGTATCTGTATTTACTTTCGTGATAACATCAATAGTACTTGTTTTTATCGTAGTATTTGGTGGTGTAGCACTTTTTGCTACTTTATTCGCAGTTTTTACATTAGGTCAAGCAGGAGATATAGAAATATCTGGCGCACTCATAATTGTACTTGTGTTAATTGGATTACTTGTGTCATTTATCTTCTCGTTAATTTCCGCAGTATTCAATGTAAGTGCTGGAGCAATAGGAGGATTAATTCGCAATCCTAACAAGATAACATAGATATCGTAAATTCACTAGAGAAAGCTAATTAGTCTTGGGGCAGCTTTTCAGCTGCTTCCGACTCAAGACTAATTCAATGATGTCTTTATCATGTAATATTTGTTCCAAACCAACCTGCTGCCCTTCAAAATCGCAAGAGGCCCCCCAGATACGTGCATAACGAAATCGTTGTAGAAAGCTGGTATGGATTTTCTCTGCAATATCCTTCACTGTTACACCGTCAGGGGCTACAAATGGTTTATCTAAATTGGCTTTTTCACCTGGTGGTTTGGTGTATACACGAATAACACCAAGCATCTCAAAGAGTTGTTTTTTCAATTGCTCAAGTGATTCTTCGTTATTATAGGCTGTAGCAAATACTTCCCAATGGGTCTTCTCAAGTAATTCTTGATATGATTCTTTTGATCCTGTTAAATCACCTTTTGTCGCTATGATTGCGATTTTATAGCTTGATTCACCATCTACCATCAATTTTGCGTTTGTCAATTGTTCTGTCAAAAAGGATAGCTGTCTTTCTATGTCCATTGTCAAATCGATGACCATCATTATTGCTTCACTTGTTCGAGCAACTCTAACGATTTGTTTGCTAAGGGCCCAGTCCTCTTTGAAATCCAAGAATCCAGGTAAATCCACGATTTGAAATATCACATCTTCGTATTCACAAGCACCGGCTTGACCAATAGTAGTTGTGTTTAGGAAATTACCAATACCAACATCAGTATTTGTAATTGCATTCATCAAAGTACTTTTGCCTACATTAGAAAGACCGAACAATGCAATTCTACCAATTCCCGATTTTGGAATTTCAAATGGGTCATATTGTCTTGCCTTTAATTTTGGTTTTTCTAATGCTTTCTGCTTTTGCCACTCGAGTCTCACAATCAGCTGTTTATAGGCACCCCAGGTGTCTAGTTTCTTTCTTTGAATTTCTTCAATGATCGCATCAATTTCTGTAGCGAATTCTTCACCTTCTAAATATCGCAGTTTATTTGCTATTTTGTACATAAAGAATCGTAATTTATTATGTCTACTCATTTTTTCTTTTCTCCATTACTTTTTTTTCATTATCTCTTGTCACATTTCAACAGCAAGCAAAATAGTTCGATTTTCTGACACAACAACAAGAACGTAATAGAGACACTTTCTTTCTGATTCTATCCTAGATTCATTCATCAATGAATTTAATTCTATCAAAAAGTAATGGACCTACTATTCGCTCCGCTAACTAAAAAATCGACCATTGTTAGCGGCGAGATCCCCTCGCACCAAGTCATAATGTTTGAGAGTGTGTGTCCATTTTGTCCACGTATCTACAATGGATTACTAGAATATAAAAATTTAACTAACTACTTTGAGTAGTATTAAGTAACGAGATATTTTTCTTTAAAACCTATTAGAAGAGCGCGAATTTACTAGTAACAACAAATTCATTTTCATTATTTTTTATTATTTCAATTATAGCAGCATTTCTATGTCTTGCTGGTCCTGGATTTACACATAAAGTTGAATCGATTTTGCCAATGGATTTTGATTCGTGAATGTGTCCACAGAAAATTACAAGTGGATTGTTTTTTTCAATGAATCCCCGTACTGCAGAACTTCCTACATGTTCGCCATTATGAAGTTTATCTGCATCTGAATTTAAGGGAGGAGCATGACTGATAACGAAAAGGGGTTTCCCTTTCGGAACATCTGAAAATGCCTGATCTAATATTTCTGCTAATTTCTTCTCAGATAGAGTGAATGGAGTTGTGAATGGTGTTTTATTCGAGGCACCCAAACCTACAAAGTAAATGCCGGAAAAATCTTTCATACGTCCATGCAGTGGAAATACTTTTGAAAATTCTATATCACAAGATTTTTTTGAATCCATATTTCCTGGAACATAAAAAATAGGAATATCGATTTTATCAATCTCTTCTAATACTGTTTTTACTTGAGAGGTTTTACCCCATGTTGTAAGGTCTCCAGCAATAATTAGCAATTCAATTGCTTCTTTTTGAATTAATTTCTGTAAATCATCTACTGGAAACTTGCCACCAGAATGGAGATCTGTTAAACCAAGTATTTTCATTTTAATAACCTCTTGTTGTTCAGATATTTTTACTAGCTTATTCTTTTATTAATACATATAAAAAAATTTTACGCTGTTTTAAAGTCATAGCGAAATTTTATATTTAGCAAGTAAAATGAATAAATTTGACTGAATATGACTGACGGAAAATCTATTACAGCACTTTTTTTCTGGAACGTTCCAGAGCGTTTACAAGTATATTTAAAGAAAGGTCTAGAAAATTACCCCCAAGTGAATCTCATTTTCCCAGAGGATATTTCCCAAGAATCCTTGATAAAACTTGCACCCGAAGCTGATATCATTATTGGTTGGCGACCAACAAAAAATTTTCTTGACGCTGCAACAAAACTAAGGTTATTCATAAATCCTGGAGTAGGGGTGCAACATTTGACAGACCTCTTTAAAGAGCTAAATCAAACAAGAAAAATAACTTTAGTAAATGGGCATGGGAATACCTATTTTACAGCTCAACATGCAGTAGCACTTCTTCTATCTCTTACCAATAAGATAATCTCCCACCACAATTGGATGGCAGAGGGTGAATGGCGTAAAGGAGATGATGATGCACGATCTAAGCCAATGAGAGATAGGAAAATCGGACTACTTGGTTATGGAGCAGTAAATACCAAAGTACATAAATTTCTTTCAGGGTTCGATGTTGAATTTCATATCCTAAAACGTGATTGGTCTCGAGAGAGAGTTGCAAATTTGCCAACGAAAATTGAAAAATATTCTATTGATGAATTATCTAAATTTCTTGAAGCAATTGATACTGTAATCGTTGCGGTTCCTTTAACTTCAAAAACGAAAGGTTTGATTGGTAAGAAAGAGCTTGAACAACTAGGTTCAGAAGGATTATTGGTTACTGTTGCTCGAGGAGAAGTAATTGATGAAGAAAGTCTGTATCTTGCTCTTAAGGATAAGATTATTGCAGGAGCAGCAATAGACGTTTGGTACAACTATCGACCAGAACCTGATGAACGTGGACGAAAGCATCCCGCTCAATATCCATTTTATGAACTAGACAATGTTATCCTATCTCCACACAGAGGAGCCTCACCAATGAACGATCTAAAACGTTGGGATGAAGTAGTAGACAATATTAGTCGTGTTGCTCGAGATGAAAAGAAATTTCTGAATGAAGTTGATCTAGAAAATGAGTACTAAAAAAGCTCATTTTCTGTTCGACCAATTTACTAATTATTTCTCAAGTATTCCCTTACCATCAGAGCAACAGCTGCTCCTTCTCCAGCAGCGGAAGCAGCTTGTTGAGTGGACCCAGAGCGACAATCACCAGCAGCAAATAATCCAGGAGTTTTAGTCATCATTTGAGAACCCGTTTTGATAAAACCGCCTTCATCAAAATCAACTAAATCTTTGACAAGGTCAGCATTTGGTTCCAAGCCAATAAAGATGAATATTCCATCTGGCTGATAGGTAACATCCTCACCAGTTTGTTTATCTTGAAAAACAGCCCCTTTGAGTGACTTTCCTTTTCCGACCAAGAGCTCTTTAGCAATCTTATTACCTATTAATTCAATATTGGGTGTTTCCAATACTTTTTCTTGAAGAATTGTTGTTGCTTTCCACTTGTCTGAGCGTCCTACAATTGTTACTTTCTTAGCAAAACGAGCGATAAATATCGATTCTTCAAAAGCGGAATTACCTCCTCCTATTACCATTACTTCTTTATCCTTATAGAATGGTGCATCACATGTCGCACAAAAATGTACTTTGTATCCAAGTAGATCTCTTTCACCAGGGATATTTAGCATTCGGTACTTGCTACCAGTTGCTATTACAATTGCTTTTGCATCATATTCCTTGCCAGTAGATGTTTCTGCGATTAAACATCCTTTTACACTTCGAACTTTGACGATTTCAGTTGCTTTGAGAAATTCTACCCCAAACCTTTCCACTTGTTTAATAATTCTTTTCGCTAATTCATCACCAGAAATTCCTTCTGGAAATCCAGGGTAATTATCTAATCTTTCAGTAAATCCTACTTGCCCACCTAGTGCACCCTTTTCTACTAGTAAAGTTGAGTATCTCTCTCGAGAAGTATAGAGAGCACAAGTTAAACCTGTAGGTCCGCCTCCGATAACCATTACGTCATGGAAATCATGTGCGTCATCTGTAACCAAACCCAATTTTTCCGCAAGTTCAGCATTTGTTGGTACAGTAAGATATGTTCCATCTGAAAATTCAATTGTTGGTATTCGTCTCTTTCCTTTATTTATCGACTCAACTTTTA
>DAOUWQ010000049.1 GCA_030667035.1 Candidatus Heimdallarchaeota archaeon
ACGCTGTTTTCAGGCATCTCTAAAATACTCTTATGTGCAATAATACTTTGAGGTACAATCGTATCATAGGGTATTTTTCCTGCAAGAATGATATCTTTTTCTTTGCAGAATTGCTCTATTTTATTAGTTATCCTTTCATTCAAATCGCTTTTATTTATACAGACAAGTGCTTTCACATTAAAATGAATAGTAACATCTAGTACTCGTTCTAAATCATGAATACCACTTAACGTTGGTTCTACTACAATGAGTGCTAAATAAACACCTGTAATTGAAGCGATGACTGGGCAACCAATACCTGGAGATCCATCAACAATGAGATATGATAGATTTTTTTCTTCAGCAATTTTACGAGCTTCTTTTCTTACAGTATCTACTATTCGACCTGAAGAACCCTCACCAATTTCCATATTTGCATGAACAAAAGGACCGAAGCGTGTGTTTGAAACCAATATTTTTGCAGATAAAAATGCTTTAATTGTCAGTGCTTTTTCAGGGCAAACTCTTACACAAAGACCGCAACCTTCGCACTTATATCTGTCATATGTATCTGCAGTAATCGCATCAAATTGACAATGTTCACCACATAAATTACATTTTTTGCATAAGTCTTCATCACGAATAATTTTCTTGGAAATATTCAAATCAGTTGAAGAAAGAATTTCTGGATGTAATATTAGATGTAAATCCGGTGCATCTACATCTGCATCAGCCATAACTGCACTTCCTTTTGCTAGATAAGCTATTCCTGCAGCAACAGTAGTTTTTCCGGTACCTCCTTTCCCACTAATAATAGTAATTTGTTTAACCATGATTTTTGACACTCCTCTCAATTTCAGCATATAGGTCTTGGAATTGTTTTTTCCATTCAGGTTTTATTTCCACTAAAGCTATTCCTTCTGAATATGCTTTCGCGATTTCTTTATCAAAAGGGATTTTCATCAAAATAGGGATACCTTCCTTTTCACAGAATTCTTCTACAGAAAGATCTCCACCCAATCCATCACGATTTATAATTACTCCAAAAGGAGTTCCTAAGATTCTTACTACCTCAACAGCAATTGTTAGATCATATAAACCAAAAGGAGTTGGTTCTGTAACTAATATACAATAATCAGTCTCACTTATTGTTTCGATGACCGGGCATGAATTTCCTGGTGGTGCATCTAAGATTGCAATTGAGTTTTCTTTTATTTTTGATTTTACTGCTTGAATAACCGGTATTCCTCTTGGAATTCCGATATCTAATAACCCGTTTACAAATTCTATAGAATCATGTGTTTTCCCTATAGAAATTTCTCCTACACTGAATCTTTGCTCCGAGATTGCATCTTCAGGACAGACAAATTCACATGCTTTGCAACTCATACATAATTCTTTGAAAAAGATGATATTATTTGGTAAAGCTACTAATGAATTAAATTCACATGCTTCTGCACAAAGACCGCATTTTGTACATTTTTCCTCGTCTATTAAAGGGTTATAAACCGTAATATCTTCTGTTGTTTCTATTTTTGGTTTAAGGAAAATATGTGCATTTGGTTCTTCAACATCACAATCAAGAAATTGACATTCTTGAAGTGAAAGCGCGAGATTAATTGCTACAGTGGTTTTTCCAGTACCACCTTTGCCACTTGCTACACTGATTTTCATATTGATTACCTGCAATGAGATATTTACTAAAAAAAATAAAAAAATTTCTCTATTTCAGTGTTTACGTGATTTGCTGCTTCCCGCACAACCATCTGTTTCTGATGCTTGAGTAAGTGTTCCTTTGTTGTAGGATTCCAAAGCATCCTTTACTAGAACACTTTGTGTAATGAACACTCCGATACCAATGTCATTGAATAAACTGATAGCTTTTCTTCCGAGTGCTTTACAAATAAGAACGTTGATCTTACTATTTTGTAAAGTAACGGGAGCAGAGTGCTGCCCACCAAAATGTTCACCGATATTTTCAAGAACAGAAATGCTATTGGTCTCAATATCAACCACAGTATAAAGTGGTGCGCGACCAAAATGATCTGCCAATGTTGCTTCTAATTTTTTATCATCCATTACTGGAAATGCTATTTTCATTTTAAATCAAACCCGTTTTTATCTATTAATTACGTCCTCTTCCTTGTCCCCCACCTCGACCGCCACCCATTCCTGGGCGCCCAGCATTTGATGGTTCATTTGCTTGAGTTAATTCTTTGTTTTTAAGCTTAGCTAAGGCATCATTTATTGTACCTCGGAATATATAGAGCTCGATATTTGCTGCTTTGAGGGTCATAAATGCATTTGGACCATATTGATTAGAAATGACTGCATCTGCCTTATGATTGACGATACTTTGGGCAGCCATTGTTCCGGCTCCATGTCCTTCGTATTGAGCTTTATTTTCGAACGCTTCAAATGACATATCATTCAATTCAACGATAATAAAATAATTACATCGTCCAAATCTTGAATCAATAGATCCTTCCAAATTATTACTTGCTGCTGGTATTGCTACTCTCATTTGTTTCACCTTATATTATATAGTAAATTATATATTAATTAGTATTAGATAGAAATTTAGTTACTAAAATTTTTCCATTACCTTACTCGTTTTAGTTTCTGTTTCAAATCTTTTAACTCATTTTCTAAACTATCTATTCGTTCAATGAGTTTATTTTTTTCTTGGTCTGGATTTTCTTCTTCAAAATTCTGATTTACTTGTTGCCAATATTTCGCACTTGGATCTCCTTCAGAATAATCCTCTAGAAAATTACTCATTTGACCTGTTTTTTGCAAATAGGTTGCACAAGGTCCCATACCTCTTCCAGGACCCATTCCTCGTCCTCTGCCTGCAAAACCGGGCGAATTTCCATATCGAATCCATCCTGGTGTACCAGTTAATTCATACATTCTTCGATTTCGACCGTTTTGATTATAACCTCTGCCATATCTCATAGTGTTCACTTACATAATATCCTTTTTGTGTAATAACACATAAATCGTTTTTACTATATAAGATTTTTTGTGCATATGAACAAAAAGATATATAGACTCAAATAAGGTACGTTGAAGAAGAATACCTGTTGTGATTTTATGAGAAACTATCGCTGTAGAAGGGGTCAAAGAAGAATGGGGCCCAATGCATCTGAGGA
Organism: Candidatus Heimdallarchaeota archaeon; assembly: GCA_030667035.1. Taxonomy (GTDB): domain Archaea; phylum Asgardarchaeota; class Heimdallarchaeia; order JABLTI01; family JABLTI01; genus JABLTI01. The sequence continues at coordinate 3,135 of DAOUWQ010000049.1, forward strand.
TTATAATCAACCATTACGAGGGAGACCTCTCAAAGAAATATCGATTGAAGATTTCCCAAAAGTAGAGAGAGTTGTGCCAATTCCCCAAATATCTGATGAGACAGTTCTTTTATCAATTGCTGAATATGAAGCTCTCCGTTTAGTTGATCTTGAAGGGTTTAATCAAGATGAAACAGGTAATTTAATGAATATATCCAGAGGGACAATATGGCGATTATTAGATTCGGGTAGAAGAAAATTAATTCAAGTAATAGCTGAAGGTAAAAAACTAGAAATTGAAAAACAATAGTACTAATATAAATAGTTATTTTTTTAAATACGTCCATAATCGAAATATTATTTACTAATTTAGAACAGATAATAATAGAGGAAATATTCTTTCAGTAGCGAAACTTACAAATCAATTGTCAATTTGGAGATTAAAATGTCAGAGGAAAAGAATGAGCAAAATAGGGATGAGAAATTAAGGGAGAATATTCGAAATCTCATTGGCGATAAAGACGAAGTAAATTTAGAGTGGTTAAAAACAGTTACACAAGCTTCTGCATCAGATTTATCAAAGATTATTATTCAAGAATTTGGATTAGTAGTTTTAGATGGAACGATTTATTCTAAAGAAAAAGCTGAAAGAAAATTACAGCAGATGCAAAAATCAGCCCAAACTGTTGTTGATAGAGAAGCTTTTCGAACAGGTCCAGTAAATATTGATATGATGAAATTACGCGAAAAACTATGGACCGCAAGATTTCCAGAAAAAATATTAGGACAAGAAAGACATCAATTCTGTCCCATCTGGGCATTTTTAGAAGGACAAAGTAGCAGTGTTGTCCTTAGGTATGATTGGATAGCTCGATTGGATAAAGCAGTGGAAGAAGGACTCTACCCTAATATCACAAACTATGAGTTAAATGAATTAATTAATGAGATGGGTGAGGATTACAAAGGGAGAGCTAGGGTAATATTCGCAAAAACGCACCCAAGAGACACAACTTTATTCAAAAACAAACCTATGTGGGTGCTCTTTTTAGTAGCAGAAGCAGGCATTAGACTAGAAGGTTTGGATATGATCAATATCCTCTCTCTTTCTAAAAAATTTAGATCTAGAGAAATTGCTTTCAAATGTTTAAATGAATATATCGAATTTATTAATTTTATAGTGAATGATCCTTCCATATTTCAAGAAATAATAATTGCAAAATAGACCTTTTTTGAAAAACCTTGGATTAAGAATAACAAATAGCTTATTCCTTTACAAAATTCTTTAGCAATGTATCAAAAAACAAACGTAATTCAATTGGTGTGTGGTTTTCTTCACGCATACAATGTATAGCAATTTTATCACAAAGATAGCATTTGCGCTTAGTTCCTCTCTCTATATGCTGATCAGAATGGGGACCCAATACGTCAATATCTAATAATCGACCTACAGTATAGCTTTCTTCAAATTTTATTGATAATTTTTTTACTTTTTCAGGATCTCCTTTTGCTAAGAAAAATACTTCAGGACCTAGAATGGTTTCATTTTGCTCTAAAAAAGTGAGTTCTTGATGGTTATTTTTCATGTAACTACAAAAACCAAATCTACTTTTCTTAAATGCCTTTTCTATTTCATTAGAGTTCTTAGGCCAAGAAGGGATATTAAATTTGAAGCTAATAATTGTGGACTTATGTTCACGTTTGAATTTATGTTGCTTAATCCAACGAATCTCTTTAGCTTGAAGAATCTGATTTTGAATAGCTTCAATTTCATTCAAGGAAATCACTCCTGATAACACTATTTGTTAGACAAGTCTTTAGAAGTTTTTCTGAGAAAAATAAAAGGAAAAAATCCTTGTGGATTTTCTCATTATTTAGTCTTTAATTTGGTGTATCACATCAAGAATTGTTCCATCACGATGTTCGATTATCGCTACAACTCTATCTTCAAATGGTATTGAATCTGGAGCTCCACCTACTAAATTATAAGCAATATCACGAAGCTCTTCAATTGTCATAAAATTAATACCTGTCGATTTTACTAATTTACGATAATATTCACTCTTTGGATTGACTGCAACGCCATAATCAGTTACTACCACATCTATATTCATCCCAGGAGCAGTAACAGTTGTAACACGATCAATAACTACTGGATTGCGACCTCGCAAGAGAGGTAAAGCAACGATTGATAATTTAGCTCCTTCAGAAGTGTCTTGATGTCCACCGATACCGTGTAAAATTCGTCCGTCAGATTCAGTAACAACATTGACATTAAAGTCAATATCAACTTCAGTAGCACCTAAAACAACTGTATCAAGAACATTAACTGCTGCACCACTGCTGTGAATATTAGCATATTGTGAAGCACCTATTCCAATATGGTTTGGGTTATTCTTTAATGATTGAATAGCTACTTTATCGAAAGCTTGCACATCCAATATACGAGTAAACAAACCAGATTCTAGCATTTCAACAAGAGCAGAAGTGGATCCACCCATCCCAAAAGAACCTTTGATATCTAATTCCTTCATTCGTTCACTTAGGAATTTTGTTACTGCTAAAGTGATACCTCCAGCACCACTTTGAAATGAAAACCGATCTTTTAGTAAACCAGATGCTTCGATAACTTTGACGCAAGTTTTAGCAATACCTAATCGAATAGGGTCTCGAGTGATTCTTGTTGTTCCGGAAACAATTCCATCAGGATCACCGATTGGTTCTTTTATTTCGACAACATAATCAACATGATTTTGGTTGATACTAATATGATTACAAGGAAATGGTACGAGATTATTCGTAACTGCAATGACCAAATCAGCAAATTGTGCATCTGGAACCAAATAACCTAGTGGGCCACAAGCTTGATCGCCATCAACACCATTTAGATTACCAAATTCATCTGCTGTTGGGGCACCAATAAAGGTAACATCTATCTTGCAATCTCCATCCTCTATTGAACGAGCTCTTCCACCATGAGATCGAACTGTAAGAATACCTTTCAGCTTTCCACGAGAAATAGCATCACCAACAGGACCGGTTACACCACAACTGATGTTTGTTATTGTTCCATCTTCTAGATATTTTACTAAGGGAGCATGCACTGGATGTATAGACGAAGGAGCCAAAGTGATATTCTTTATTCCTTTTTCAGCTATCTTCTTAATGACCAAATTCATTAAATTGTCCCCACCTCTAAAATGATGGTGAAAACTGATAGTCATTCCGTCTTTTAATTCTGATTTTTCAATTGCTTCATCAATTGAATGCAAAAGCTTTGTTTCACCTGGCAACCTTCTTCTTATTCTTGAGGCTGCTTTATGAGTTGGCATAGTATATTTACCTAACCCCATAAAAGGTTGAAGTTTGCGTCCATTGATTTTCTTTGGAATTTTTCTTCCAACAATATTTTCAACAAAGTCCATAATTTTTCCCCTCGAAATTATCTCTTTCTCCCTGCTTCAGCTCGTTTCAAGATCCTTTCGGATCTCTTTACAACGGGAACATCAATCATTCTATTATCCACACAGATAACACCTACACCTTCCTTTTGAGCTAATTGATATGCTTCAACAATTCGTTCTGCTCTTTCTATTTGTTCTTCAGTGGGCATAAATGATTTATGAATTGGTTCAATTTGACTCGGGTGAACACATGCTTTTCCGTCATATCCTAATCGCACTATTTTCTTTGTTTGAAGTATTAAACCAACTTTGTCTCTAATATTAGTGAATACTGTATCATATACTTGAACACCTGCACCGCGTGCTGCAATAAGCAACTTTGAACGGATGTATAACAATTCTTCACCCTCGACTGTTCGTTCTGCACCAATATCTGCAGTTAAATCTTCACCACCGGGGCTTATTCCAACAATCCTGTCTGTAGCTAAAGCAATTTGTTCTGCTTGTAAAACACCCATAGCAGATTCGATTATTGGCATTAGTTTTATTGTACCAATTGGCATACCATTTCTTTCTTCGATGGTGGCTATTTTATCACAAATTTGCAGTAATTGACTATGTGTTTCTGCTTTAGGTAAAACAATTGCATATGGTTTCGTAGGGATGATTTCAGCTAAATCATCTTCAAAAAAATCTGTGCCTAAGGCATTAATTCTTACAGTAACTTCTGTATCACCAAAATCCAGCGATTTGAGAGCATTACGAACTAATATCCTTGCTGAATCTTTCTGATTTACAGCAACACCGTCTTCCAAATCGAATATTACTTGATCTGCTCCAAAGAGAGGAGCGTTACGAATCATAGCAGGATTATTACCAGGAATGTAAAGGCGAGTCCTTCGTATTTTAGTAACATCTTCAATTGTTCGTTTAACAATTTTAACATCCTTTGACATTCTTACGCCTCCTTGTGAATAGCTCGTTTTATTGCAGTTTCTGTTCGAGCTTTAATTGTGAATCCCAATGCTCCTTTATCAATTGCTTGAATAGTAACATCTTCTATTTCAAAATCCTTTATTACAGATTCAATTTCTTGGTGAATTTTTTTTCCGTATTGGACTGCAGAAGGTGAATCTAAATTTATTATTATACCTGTACCAGCTTTCCCTTTTTTTACTGTAATCAAAATATCTTGTGATTCAAGAGATCCTGCTTGTGCTGTACGTAGAATTTTCATTATGGTTATCTCCTAACGACTTTCTGAGCAAACTATTTTTTGTTTTTTTTATTAATTAATTAAA
>DAOUWQ010000311.1 GCA_030667035.1 Candidatus Heimdallarchaeota archaeon
AAGTAATTCATTCGGAAATTTCTTAAAAGGAAGACCGAGAAATACTTTACTGTGGTGAAATTCTTTGACACAAAATCCGGAAACAATAATTATTGAAGACATCCAAGGTGGCCTTGCAAAAGTATTCAAAGAGTTGAATTTGACAGGCAAGCCAATAATACAAGAAACAGCTAAAAAATCAACATTTGGTGATTATTGTACGCCAATATTTCAAATTGCAGGAGCCAATAAAAGAAATCCACAAGAGCTTGCAAAAATAATAACAGAAAATTTTCCAAAATTAAATTGTGTTGAAGAAGTTTCTGCTGAAGGCGGTTTTGTTAATTATAAATTAAATCGGGCGTATTGTTCACGCTTAATTCTTTCCAAAATCCTTGCAAATGAAAAATTCTATCAAAGTGATTTGTATAAAGGTAAAAGAATAATCGTTGAGCATACTTCTGCAAACCCTAATGGACCAATTCATATTGGCAATTTTAGAGGGTCTATTATTGGTGATACATATGCTAGGATATTGAAAGCCGCAGGAGCAGACGTTTTAACTAACTTTTATGTTGATGATTTAGGTCATCAAATCCCTGTTCTAGTAATAGGTTATGAATTATTGAAAAAATTCGACACTGTTCCTACTGATATCAAAATTGACCATTTGCTAGGTAGAATTTATGCTATAACACATACTATGTATGATATCCAAAAAATCAAGAAAGAGCTTAAGGAAAAATATGATCTAATTTTAGGGAAGGATATCAATTGGATAACAAAAGAAGAAGTTAAGCAAATGGAAGCTTCTCTTAAAAAGAAGAACGTTTCCATCGAAGAACAAAAAACACAAATAAAACAAAGTGAGTTTATTATTAACATTCAAACAGACATCTATAAAAGATTCAAAAAATTCTATAAAATCTTGAAGAACTGTCTAGAAAAAGAGAGCATTGATCTAACAATTGCTGTCCCTGATTTGAACAGACGATATATGAGTAATGAAAAGGATGCAGTAAAAAAAGTTCGAGCAACTTGTGAAGATGCATTGCGTGGCCAAAGAGAGGAATTAGCAATTCTAGGAATAGAGCATGATAATTATGATTGGGAAGCTGATCTTCAATGGTCTGGACAAGTTGATGCTACCTTAACAAGTCTAAACAAAAACGGTTTTCTTATTGAGGATGGAAAAGCAAGATTATTTGATGCGAACAAAGCAGCAGACCTTGAAGGTGCAAGAAAATATCTCAAAATGAAACCATCCTACGAAATTCCTAAACCAATACTTGTTACATCAACAGGTGATACATTATATCTCCTAAGAGATATTGCATATTCTCTCAAAAAAGTGGATCATTACTCTGCAGATAAAGTATTCAATGTTATTGGAAAAGGACAAGAGCTATCACAGCGCCAACTAAATCTCGCTGTAAGGGCAGTATGTAGGGAAGATGCTGCAAATAAAATGTGGCATTTGAATTATGAGTTTATGGAATTACAAGGTGCTCTCACAAGTATGAGCGCTAGAAGATTACAGTACATAACGCCATTAGAACTCTACGAAAAAACACATGAAGCAGTAATGGAAAATTTCTTACAAAAGAGAGATTACCCTCAAAAAGAAAAAGATGACATTGCACGTATAGTTACTGTTGGTGCAATAAAATATTCCATTATAGCAATTGGCTTAATGAGAAAACTGCTATTTAATCCACAAGAAGTAGTTTCTTTATCTAACAATACTTCACCATTCATTCAATATGCATTTGCTCGTTCGCAGAATATCCTTGCAAAAACAGATTTCTCATGGAGCAAAAAGAAAGAAAACACTCTTGAGAGCTTATTTGAGGACGAAGAATGGCAAATAGTATTATCCCTTGCTAAATTACCAAGCATTGTGCTTAATGCTGCTGAGCAAATAAAGCCAGAATTGATTTGTAATTACCTCTTTGAATTGGCAAATCTTTTCAATAAATTCTATGACGCTCATCGTGTTCTAGATGCTGAAACAGAAGAGCTCACAATAGCACGACTAGCACTTACTTATGCTACAGGGAAGCAACTTACAGAAGGATTGAATTTGCTTGGTATTGAATCACCATCAAGGATGTAAATAATCCTAAACCACACATTTTCTCGCTGAAAATGTAATACCTTGATAAGACTGTGGATAACACCATTCTTTTTTTATTATTTTCACTCTTCTTATTATAAGTGGAAAGTTGGTTGAGATATTGTTCAACATAATTTCCGTTGAAAACATGCCGAGGAATAGTATCAAATTAATTTAGTTGGTGTTGCCGCAGTGAATGGATCAGGATTTCCAAATAGAAATAAAAAAGACCAATATGCTCTCAATGACTTTGTCTCGAAACAAAGAGGAACAATTCAAAGAGAGATTAAGAAACCACTTGGAAAAACAAATTGTTATGTTGTAGGCGTTGGTGGTGGTGGTAATAACACCGTGAATCGCTTAATGTCAACTTCTATACGTGATGCTTTATGCGTTTGTGTGAATACTGATCTTCAGCACTTGAATTCTGTGAAATGTAATACTACTATGCTTATTGGTAAAAAAACTACAAGAGGATTAGGCTCTGGAGGAAAACCAGAGCTTGGTAAAGCTGCTGCAGAAGAATCCTACAGTGAAATTCAAGGAATGTTTTCAGATGCAGACATAGTCTTCGTAACTTGTGGGTTAGGCGGGGGGACAGGTACAGGAGCAGTGCCTATCATTGCTGAAATTGCTAAAAATTCTGGTGCGATAGTCATTGGTGTTGTAACAATACCATTCAGCATAGAAGGTAGTAGAAAAGAAAAAGCATACAAAGGTTTGGAAGAGTTACAGAAACATTCCGATACTGTAGTAATAATTGAAAATGATAAATTGCTTGAGCTAGTTCCAGATTTGCCAATTCAAGAAGCATTCGGAGTTGCAGATGAAGTACTTGCAAAATACATCTATTCAATAATTTCAACTGTAACCCAACCAAGTTTAATTAATGTTGATTTTGCTGATTTGAAAACCGTTATCACAAATGGTGGAGTAACTGTTTGCGGAATCGGAGAAGCAAAAGGAGACGATCGTGCAAAAGTTGCTGTTCATAAAGCTCTGGAAAGTCCTTTGGTAACTGTTGATTATAGTCAAGGATCCGCTGCCCTAATTCATGTTTCTGGTGGTTCAACAATGTCCTTGAAGGAAGCGAGTAGTGTAGTAGAAATAATTAGAGAAAAATTACAACCTGATGCAGAAGTAATTTGGGGGACAAAAGTAGACCCAGAATTAGGCGATTTACTTCGAATAACAATTGTAATCTCCGGAGTACAAAGTGATCAAATTATTGGTATGAGAAAGAAGAGTAGCAGCACAATTTATGGAACTTCGATGCCATATGATAGTGTTGGTCAAATAAAAGACCCAATTATACCTCCTCGAGAAAAAGAAAATTGGTTGAAAAAAGACAGACAACCAATATTCAAAGAATTAAGAAAGAAAGCACAAGAGGCAAAAGCAGATTCTCCAAAGAGAAAAGCACCTATTAGAGACAAAGAAGATGCCGATGAATTTTGGGATGAGATTGGAGTATCAAAGGGTTTGCAATGACTTGCTAACTAACTGAATTCAAGTTCAAAGGTAAACCTTTTAAAAAC
>DAOUWQ010000165.1 GCA_030667035.1 Candidatus Heimdallarchaeota archaeon
TAAATGGCTGTACTAGAAACTGGTGTAATGTTTAGTGGAGTACCAATTGTAAGGGTAAACTACTATAATGACAGTTCAACTGATTCCCTGCTTACAGCCGGACTTTTAGAAGCTATTCAGTTATTTGCAGTAGAAATTTTTGGCGATGAAACAGAATCATTCAAAATGAAAAAATATTGTATACTGCTTCATAATTTTAGACTCTTAAATAATCAAAAAGTAATTCTTTATTCAATTTGTGATACGCTTGATAGACCCAAAATGATAAAGAATGTAATGAAAAATCTGGCAAAGAATTTTATTGAAATGTTTCCAGCAGTTGATATGGGTTGTTTGGATAAATATTCTTCTTTCGAAGAAGTAATAACGAAAAAAATGGGTGATCTGATTTTTCGACCTGAAGATAGATTGAAGAAAGTTTTTCTTTAGCTTGAATCTATCGTTCATTAAATCTAATATTCAGCGGTAGATTTTTTTGTTGAATGAATCGAAAAAGAATTATATCATAGCATTTTTGTGAGAAGTGTTGATTTAAATGGTTGAAACTAACACTGATATGAAGCCAGCAGTTAAAATGGAATTAGCATCAATGGATGATTTAGTACGAATGGCCTTCTTTAGCGCAGCAAGAAATAATGGCCTAAATTTCTTAGCTTTCACTAAGAAAAAAGATAAAAAATGGTATATTGGGTTCCTAACTGGAGTCGCTGGATACTTTGAATTAAGAGGTATTCCAATGTTTTTCTATGTAAAATTAGACACTAAACCCGAAAAAAGTAATTTCATACAATATGCAGCTAAAGAGAAAGAGAAATGGAGTTACGTAGATTCAACTGCTGAACCTGCAAAATGGAATTATTTACCAATAATTGAACTTGCAAATGAACCAACATTCCTCTGAAAATTCTTACATTTCTAATATTAAGAAGAAAAGAGAAATATTGAAGAGTAGAAAATAGAATATAAAATAGAGCGCGAATTATGTAACGAGGATATGAACAATGAGTGAAAAGAATCTCCTAACTAGTATTGCAATTATCGGGCACGTCGATCATGGAAAATCAACATTGATGGGCCATTTTCTATTTGATATTGGTGCTGTAGATCCAAGAGTAATGAAGAAGCATGAGATGGATGCAGATGGATTCGGAATGTCCTCCTGGAAATGGGCGTATGTTTTGGATGCATTTCCTGAAGAGAAAGAGAAAGGTAAAACAATGGATATTGCTTTTCGACGCTTTGAGATAAATGACCGAAATTATGTTATAATAGATAATCCTGGCCATCGTGATTTTACAAAAAACACCATTGCAGGATTGAGTACTGCTGATGCATGTGTTCTAGTTATAAGTGCAGGTAGAGGAGAAATAGAAGCTGGGTTAGAACCTGGAAATGAACAAACTCCTTCTGGTCAAACACTTGAACATACTTTAATCGCTTCTGTTTTAGGAATTAAGGATGTCATTGTTGTAGTAAATAAAATGGATAGCGCCAAATATTCTGAGGAACGATTCAATGAAAGTAAATCAATTTTAGTGGCTTTCTTGAAACAAATTCAAAGTCCTTGGATTAAGAATCTCGATACAATTCCGTTTATCCCTATTAGCGGTCTTGATGGTGATAATCTCGTAAATAAAAGTGATAAGATGAATTGGTACAAAGGTCCAACTCTAAAAGAAGCCATTGAGAAAATTAGTTTACCTGAAGATTTAACGAAAAAAGATTTGCGACTAGTTGTTTATGATGCTTTTCAAGAACCAGGTCAAGGTTTGGTTGGTTACGGAAGAATAATCAGTGGCAAGTTGAAAGTGAATGATCGAATAATCGTTGCACCGGGAATAAGAACTGGTACTGTGAAAACAATTTGGGATGAAGAAGAGGAAGTTTCTGAAGCAGGAGGAGGAATGGATGTTTCATTTCTTATCAAAGGAAATGCTGAAGAAGACCTTAGAAGAGGCGCTGTTATTGGTTTAGAAGATAAAGCCCCACCTTCAAAACCTCGAATTCAAGTTAGATTACTCTATTTGGGGTTACAACCATTAGTTATAGGAAATATTGCTATCCTACATGTAGGGTCCGATCATGTTGAAGCTGAGCTGGAATCCATAGTAAAAATTCATAAAAAGAACTCCAAATTCAAGAACACTCTCAGAGAGATTGATGGTAAAACTATAATGATCTTCAACGAAGAAGTTGCGAGTGTTATTCTCCATGTGAAAAATCCGATTGTCTCTGAAAAACAATCTGATATACCAAAGCTAGGACGAGTTATTCTTAGAAAGAAAGGTCGTGTAATAGCTGCAGCAATTGTTGAAGATATTTTAGATGCAGAAAATTAATTAGCTAAATTTGATGGAAGAGGATAGAATGACGAATAATAGAAAAGAAAATTCTTTCATCGATTTACATATTCATACAAAAGCATCTGATGGAACTTTTTCTCCCACTGAAATGGTTGAATACGCAAAATCAAAAAATGTTGTTGCAGTAGCTATAACGGATCATGATACTGTTGCAGGCATCGAAGAGGGTTTAATTGCAGGAAAAGAAATGGGTATAGAAGTTATTCCGGGTATAGAATTTTCCACAGAAATAGATGACATAAGTTTTCATATTGTTGGTTTATTTGTGGATCATAAAGACAAAACTTTGCTGGAGCTTACTGATCAAATTCAAAACTCACGACACAATCGTGCAAAAATGATCATTGAAAAAGTGAATGCACTAAATGTTGGACCGGAAATTACTCTTCAAGAGGTTGAAGAAGTTGCTAGTGGATTAATTGGTAGACCACATATTGCTTCTATAATGATTGAAAAAGGCTATGCAACAAAAATGGATGAAGTATTTGAAAAATTCTTAGTACGGGGAGGACCTTGCTATGTTCCTCGTTTTAAATTAAAACCTCAAGAAGCAGTTAGTATTCTCGCTAAAATGAATGCGATATCTATTTTAGCGCACCCTGGTTTTATCCCTATAGGATACAATTTTGATGAATTCTTAGAGGATCTTAAGAAATTTGGTTTAGCTGGAATAGAAGTAATTTATCCCACACATTCTCCGGATCAAAGAAAATTCTTTAGAAAATTAGCCAAGAAATTTGATTTATTGGAAAGCGGTGGAAGCGATTGTCATGGCGAGCTTAGTGGCGGTCCATATATTGGTCGAACAAAAATAACCTATCAATATCTACAAAAAATGAAAGATAGATTTGGAAAAAAATAATTCTAAATAACTTCTTTTCTGACAACTATTAGAATTTCTTCTCCTGCATCAAGTAAACCTGTATGTTTCGCAAAAACACTTTCAATTCTAAGCAAGGTGTTCCAAGCTTCTTCTTTTTCCAAGATGTAATTAATAGGTTCGATTTGATTGTTGGTTATAGGATTTAAAGACATAATTTCGAGAATCTCACACTGAGATTTTACTACTAATTCTATAAGCTCCTTGCTGCTAAATCCATAGTAAAGAGGTTCCTCAGGAAATTCTTCAAATTGTTTATAGTTGGTATCAATCAATTCCCAAAGACCTGCTTTAGTAGCATCTTCTAATAAATCGAATCTACCTTTTTTGATTATGTCACGGAAATATTGAGCTTTGGTTTTTACACTAAGAATAATAGGTGAACCAACTTTAGCAACTCGAGCTAATTCTCTCATTAGTTTCTGACGCTGTTCGCAGGCGTATGATAATGTACCAGATAAGCAGATAACTAGGTCAAAGGTATCATCACCAAAGAGCTTAAGGTTGCCTAAATCTTCAAGCAGAGCAAATTGGTCGATTTTATCTGAGATTTTGTATTTGTCAAATTTCTCTCGAGTAAGTTGGAGTTGATCTTCGGAAATATCCCCAATGATTAATCGTCGATTGCTCTGAGCAATTTTTAATGCGAAATTTCCAGGGTCAAATCCTACATCTAAAATTAAAGCATCTTCCGGAGGGAGGTATTGACAAATGACTTTCATTATAAGCTCAAATTGCAGTTTTTTGTAAGCACTTTCTCCTGCATGAGATATCCAACCTTTTGCGCCCTTTTTTTTGAGAAAATTTTTCAGTATGTCTTTATTGTAGGCCAATTGCTCCATCCTCCGAATATAATAATATATTATTACCACTACACTTAAAATTATGTCTCTTTTTTCAATAGTAAAATGAGGTTTTCCCTTTGAGTAAAAATTCGAAAATTAAAACAGGTAGAGAACGACCAACAGTACATCAGTATTTTACCGCTATGGCGGAACTAGTTTCCACAAGATCAACTTGTTTGAGAAGGCAATTTGGGTGTGTAATTGTTCAAAACGGTCATGCAATTTCTACAGGATATAATGGTGCTCCAAAAGGCATGCCTCATTGTACTGACATTGGTTGTTTACGTGATGATTTAAACATTCCAAGTGGAACACAACATGAGATTTGCAGAGGGGTTCACGCTGAACAGAATGCAATTATCCAGTGCGCAATTCATGGTGAATCAACAAAAGACGCTACATTATATGTCACAGGTTATCCTTGCAAAATTTGTGCAAAAATGATTATTAATGCAATGGTTAATCGAGTGGTTATTTCTGGTAGCTATTCTGATACCGAGGGTATTGATCTCCTAAAAGAAGCCGGTGTGGATGTAATTATGATGGATAAATCTGCAAAAGAAACACTCGATTTCGTTGTTCAACTAAAGGAATCTTGGCAAAGAAAGTAACAAACAGATTTTCAACCTAATATTGATCCAAATAATTCTAAATGGCTTTTTGTACGAATAAAAATAACAGGAATTTCCTTCTTTCTGAGTTTAATACGTAATTCTTTATCATTAGTAACAACAATGCAAAAGGGATTATTATCAATTGCATATTGAATAATTCTATCATCAACAAATCTGATGTTTTTGGGATTATATTCAATAATCTGAAACCTTTCCAAGAATTTCAAAGCAAAAGCTGTTTGTTTAGCTAATTTCTGTGTTTTTTTAGCAATGAGATTTAATTCATCTATACAACACGAAAGAAAAACAATTGAATGTTTTTGGGGAACCAATCGCTCTAATTCTGA
>DAOUWQ010000097.1 GCA_030667035.1 Candidatus Heimdallarchaeota archaeon
AGATAATCTTTACAGAAGGGACATTCCAAGAGATCCTTTTTAGCTGCTCTTCTTTTTGGCGAAGCAAGAAACGAGATAACAAAGATCAATGTTATCAATATAACAATGGTTGAACCTGAAGGCAGATCCAATATGTACGAAAAGAATAACCCAAAAACAGCTGAGAAAACACCGAAGATAGCTGAAAGTATAATCATTTTATTAATTTTAAAAGTCCACTGATATGCCGCAGCTGCCGGAGTAACTATCATTGCAAAAACCAAAATTGCTCCAATTGCTTTTAATGAAACTGAAATTGTTAAAGAAACTGCAATAAGGAAGAGGTAGGATAGAAATGAAACTGGTACACCTGAAACTTGTGCTTGTTGAGAATCAAAGGTCATAAAATATAGTTCCTTTTTAATTGCAAAAACCAACATAAGAATAACAAATGAAAAAACGATTAATAGAAGCATATCTGCTAAGTCAACGAGCAATATGTTTCCAAAAAGAATCGAATTTATATCTGAACTATATTCTCCATGTAACCCAATGAAAAGTATTGCTAATGCCATAAAGAATGCGAAGACAATGCCAATTATCACTTCACTGTTCATCAATTTTTTCTGGTTGACATAGCCTATAACAACTGCGGAAACAACTGAAAATCCAATTATTGTTAATATTGGATCTATACCTGTAAGAATAGCTAATGCAGCTCCAGCAAATGCGGAATGTGCAATTGCTTGACCTAAGAAGATCAACCCTCGCAAAAGAACAAAAACGCCAATAATAGAACAAACGACCCCAATAACAAATGCGGATACAAATGCTCTTTGCATAAATGGATATTGAAATGCTTGGAAGAATTCTAGTAATATGCCCATTTTTTCTCACCTTGATTAGCTTCTTGCTATGCATTCCTCCACTCTAGGAATTGCTTCATTACAATGACATTTCTGAGGGTTATTTAACTCTCTGTTAATTTGTTCGATCATAGTACATGATATGACACTTGCTATTGTATAACTCTCTTTTTTTGCTTCTAAATGTGACAAATTGAGAGTATCCATAAAGAACATTATCAATAAATGAAAATGTCTTTGTTTATGAGCTGCTTGCTGTTGCCCTTTCTGAGTTAAAGAAATTGGACCATATTTTTGCCAAGTTACTAATTCATCATCCACCAATCTTTTGATTATTGAATTAATTGATGAATGAGGTATGGCAGTATTGTCTTTTTCCAATTCTTTCTTTAAATCACCTATTCGTATTGGACGAAGCCACGAATATAAGAAATCTAATAGTTTTTCTTCCAAATCTATTCTACGTTTCAATTTGATTCACAACCCTTTATTCTCTTGGATTTTTGCTCCTAACTATTACCATTGCAATACCTAATGCGACCAATATTGTTCCAGCAAATCCTATTAGTAACCAAATTGTCCATGGCAAATTTGATGATGGCGGATTGAAAGGATTCTTGAGTGCTAAAATATTGTAATCAATCATAGAAATATAATCAACTAAACTATACACTCCTAGCAGTGGAGTTAAATTAGCTATTTGTATCTCTGTATCTCTTGCGATTTGGTTTACAGTTTCATCATCCAGTTGAGGTTGATTTATTATTAAGGTAACATTTTCTGTTTCAATGGCAGAGATTATTCCTTGTAAATGGTCTGGAGAAGGTTCAACACCATCTTGCTCTTCAATTGCTCCAACTCGAATAATTCCAAGTAAATCAAAGAGATATTTAAATGAGGGATGATGAACAACTACCTTTGTCCCACTAAAAACAACTTTGGCTTGGTCAATTCGATTAAGCAATAAATCAAGGTCACTGAGATAAGAATCTCTATTTAATTCGTAAGTAGCAATATTGGTTGGATCTAATAATGAGACACTTTGAAAAATTCTTTCAATCATAGTTTTTACATTATTTGGGTTCATCCAAACATGAGGATTATTAGAATTAATAACATCATCAAATTCAATCATTGTAGAATTTACTAATTCCAAAACATTTATTCCGGGGTTTACATCCAAAACGGACTGTACCCATGGTTCTAATCCCTCTAATCCCAATCGCACAAAAAGATCTGCTTGTGCAACCTTTTCAATTTCATGTGGAGATGGTTCATAGACATGTGGATTTTCATTTCCTGATACAATGCTTTCTACTGTAAATAGTCCTTCACCAATTTGTCCAGCAAAATCAGCAACAATTGAAATCGAAGCTACAACATTTATTGTCCCATTGTTTATTACTGTTGGATTGTTACCATCAGAATGAGATGTCACATTTCCTATAAATCCAGTGTTAATTTGTAACGATACTACTAATAGAAGAACGATAAATGCCCGCATTTGTCTCATTTATTTATGACCCCGACTTTATTTTACGAATACTCGTAAAAATACTTCTTCCAATAATATAAAAGAATTATCCTTAATAAAGAGAAAAGAACCGATAGATTAAAATGAAAGGAAGGGAAAAAATAACAAAAAATAAAGAGATGTGCAATATGATTCCGAAAGCTATGTTAAAGAAATTGTATATTCAGGGCAGCTTAGCTCAAGAGGGAGAAGAATATTCCTTTCAAATAAGAAACAATTTGTACCCTGGCACTGTTAAAGAAGTTGAATATGTTAAAGTCGATGATCAAGAATTGGATCTAAATACGATTACTATCTTTGTTAAAGAACAAGAAATAGCTGTAGCAAAAATTTCTGAGGACAACCCCTTCAAATTGACCAAGGGAGATACTTTTACGTTTAAAGTTAAAGGTTCATTATCAAAAGGAACACATACGTTAAGTTTCAATTTTAAAACAATTGAAGCTGGAAAAATGGTCTTTGATGTAGAAGATAAGCTAGAATAAGCTAATCTTTTATTATTTTATTTTTTTACTGTTGTTTTTCTCAAATTCAAATGATTTTGAGAGTATTGAGAGAAGAAAAATTGGAGCATAAAACTCACCATTTCCGGGATCGGACGGGTCCGGGTGTTTCCCTCCAGCTTTGACCGCGTCGCAACGCAGCTTTACGATTTTCCCGAACGATCTCTCAGATCAGTAATCATCATAACGTATAGAGGCTTAACTTCCGGTGATGAGTTTTTGCGTGGTTCAATCCTTTTTTCTTTTGGTTTTTAAAGTTTGCCGTTTTTACGGAATACAAACGATTGAACCCATTTATCTAAAAACTGCTATTTTTAGAATATTTGTGACTAAAAATTACTTACATAAAAAAATAACGGAAGGTCTAGGATTAGCCTAGACGTTTTATGAAATATCTTGCGAAGTCCTCTTCATCGAAGATTCCTAGGAATTCATTACCTGTTCTTCTTGCCCATCTTGGGAAATCTTCTTTGGATCCAGCGTCATCTGAAAGCACTTCTAAAATTTGTCCCACTTCTAAGGTGGTAATTTCCTTCTTTGCTTTCAAAATTGGCATTGGACATTGTAAGCCACGAGCATCAAAGGTTTTATTTGCTACTGGTTTTTCTGACATTTTTTACACCTTAAATGAATAACTGTATATCAGCATCAGCTGCTATATCTAAGAATCCTGCAGCGCCCATAAATCCGTCTACTTCTGGTATTAAATGTTCTTTTTTGACCATCATTAAATCCATAGTAGCAGTACAAGCATAAATTGTTAGGTTACCAGAATCTTTTGCTGCTTCTAGCAATTCTTGCATTGTTGCAATTCCTACTTTCTTTATTCGCCACCTCATCATTCCAGTGCCCATACGCATAATTCCTGGTAATTTCGCTCTTCTCAAACCTTTTTTCCTTAAAAGAAGAAGACCCCAGAATGTGAAGAATAAGTCAATTTTCATATCAGATGCTCCTGCAGCTGCAGCAAGCATTAATGGTGGATAAGCTTTGTCTAGAGTACCTGAATGTACGACAATAGCCATTTTTTTTACATCAGCCATTT
Organism: Candidatus Heimdallarchaeota archaeon; assembly: GCA_030667035.1. GTDB lineage: Archaea > Asgardarchaeota > Heimdallarchaeia > JABLTI01 > JABLTI01 > JABLTI01. The sequence continues at coordinate 3,928 of DAOUWQ010000097.1, forward strand.
TTATCATTCCAAAAAATAGTCTATTTAACCTATTTTCTAGTTCTATTGGTTTTAAATAAATGTGAGGATTTACTTTCTTAAGTAAAGAGCAATGGCTAAAGGTTTATTTTCTAAACCGTACTCCTTAAACAAACAGGTTCTATTTCTAGAACCAGAACAATTGGTGATAAAGTTGGGTAAAATAGCATTTCTAGTAATGACTTCACCGTATAGCTTTCAAAACTCTGATACTGTTGTTCATTTAGCAAAAGCAGCAGTAAAAGCTGGTCATGAAGTTACAGGCATTTATCTTTACACTGATGGAGTGTATAATGTTGTAAAAGACATTGAACCATCTGATGATAGAGATCGAAATATTCCTGCATTATTTAAGGAACTTGTCGATGCCGGAATACCTGTTGTTGCTTGTCCTATTTGTGCTGAATATCGTGGCACAATGGGCAAGGAAAAGATTATCGAAGGAAGCAGTTTTGATGGTCTTGGTGCTCTTAGTGAGTACGTTGAAGATTCCGACCGGATTCTTATTTTTACAGCTTAAAGGGTGAGATGGTATGGAACGTGTTATTGTTCTCTTTCGTAAGGGTCCTTACGGTCAAATCAACAGTTTAGAAGGCATTCGTGTCGGGCAAGGGTTACTTGTTTTAGATGTGGAAAACGATGCGGTGTTCATTGATGATGGTGTTTTCAATCTCATTAAAAATCAGAACCCCGATGGAATTGGTCATCATTCAGTTATGGGTGCTCTTGAAGCTCTGCACAGGTACGAAGTCCCTATCTTTGCACTTGATCAATCACTCGAACAAAGAGGTATCAAAGCAGAAGACCTTGATTCCAAACTTGAAGTGAAAATAATTTCACTTGCTGAGCTTAGCGAGCTGCTCATTGTGGCAGATGCTACTATTGCTCTTTAGGAGGTAATTAAAAATGGTAAAAGTTTTGTACATAACCTCAAAAAGTATCTATACTTGTGCTGCACAAGGAACTTTACTTGATATTACAAAAAGTCAAATGGATAATGGTCATGATGTTGGTGTTCTCTTAATACAAGATAGCACTTTAGCTGCTTGGAAAGGTGGAAAGAACATCATTGCTGAGGCAGCAGCTCATGGTGTCGATGTGTATGCAATCAAAGAAGATTTAGAAGCTCGTGGAATTACATGTGACAAGGTTCATCCAAGCATAAAACAAGTAGATTATGATGAATCTATTTCCATTATTATGGACAAGTACGAGAAAGTTATCACTTGGTGTTAAATTCAATACGCTAAAAATGGACTGTCCAATAGATTCTTTGGTACGGTCTCGTATTTTTCTTTCATTATCAATGATTTAATTTAAAAGGATAAGCTACTAACATTTTGTTTGAAGAACAAAGGTTAGTTGTAATTATGTCAAAGAAAGAAGAAAAACCAACACTTTCAGGGCCAGCTATTGACCCAATGAAAGCTAAAACAAAGGCTGCTTTGAAAGACATTAAACATGTTTTAATCGTAGCTAGTGGAAAAGGTGGCGTAGGTAAAACTACAATAGCAGTTAATCTCGCTACTGCATTATCTCAAAAAGGACATAAAGTAGGTATCCTCGACGCAGATATCACCGGTCCAAATGTTCCTAAAATGGTTGGATTGGAAGGTCAGAGACCAGACTATAACGAGGAATTGAAAAAAATCATTCCTGTTGAATCACCTCATGGAGTCAAAGTAATTTCTATGGAGTTTCTTTTAGAAGACAACACTGATGCTATTATTTGGCGTGGTCCTCTTAAAATGGGAGCAATCAACCAATTTCTCGGAGATGTCAAGTGGGATGCGTTAGATTTTCTTATTATTGATCTTCCACCTGGAACAAGCGATGAACCATTAAGTATCGCACAAATGATTCCCGATGCAGATGGGGTAATAATTGTCACTACTCCTCAAGAAGTAGCTTTATTGGATGTTAGAAAATCAATTAATTTCGTAAAGAAAGTAGGATTGAAAGTTATTGGTATTGTTGAGAATATGAGTGGTTTCAAATGTCCTCATTGTAGTGAAGTCGTTAATATATTCGGTATTGATGGTGGAAAAAATGCTGCAAAGGAATTTAATATTCCATTCTTAGGTGCTATTCCACTTAATCCAGAAATAGTTCCATTAGCCGATGCAGGTAAACC
>DAOUWQ010000314.1 GCA_030667035.1 Candidatus Heimdallarchaeota archaeon
TAAGAGTTCTCAAAAGAGGGACAATGAATTTTCTAAGTCCATTCGTACCCATAGTCAAAGAACTAAAGGAACTCTTAGATGAATGGGAGTATCCGTTCATAATTGATGGTTCTAAATTCAAAGAAACAACAGGTATATCTCATTACACTCCACATAAAGTTGCAATTGAGAAGACTTGTATCTGGTTCAAAGAGCATTATTAAGATACAATAAAGAAATTAGAGAATAATTCCTTCATTAAAGGAAGAGGAATTATCTCTCTCCTTTTACTGCTCACTAAACTTATTTCTTAATTTTTTAATCCGAATCAATAAAGGACGAAGAAACCCGTTAAGGAAATCATTCTCTATTAGACTGCAAGTTTTTAAATTTGATTAACAATATAAGAACAGAACAAATGGACGTCTAAACATGAGTGAAGAAAATAAATACAAAAGTGACTATCTGTCGTTACAATTCTACTCAATAGGTGGAAAGTGGGGATACGCAATACTACGATTAAAAGATTCAAGTGGTGTGGAAAAAGTTCGATTAGCAAAATGCAAGAAGCTGGATGAATTCCCCTCTTCAAAGAAATACGAGTGGACCGAAGTGCCTGTAGTGCATGTGAAAGATTTGAGCCAAGTGCAAAAAATTAACTTTAAACCAACGGACAATTTTGCTAATCTCGCAAAGAAAATCGAAGAAGAATTAGCAATCGTTGCAGAGAATACTATCAAGAAAGATGCAGCTGAAGATCAAACAACAGAACAAAAAGAATCTCAAGAAGACGGATGATCTCTTCTGTTTCTATTATAGCTGTGTTTAGACTATTTTTTCAAACAAGTATAAGAAATGAGGTTTTTCCCCATTTCTTTTGTTTTTCTCAGCTCAAAAAACTCTTTATCTCGGCTACTTAAGAATTCTTTCTAATCTATGCGAGAATTTAAAAACACTCACAATATAAGTTACTTGGGACTGAGCAGTATGAATCTAAGAAAACGTTTTAGTTTTGTAATCGTTTCTGGTATAATAGGCATAATTTTTATTGCAACTTTTCAAGGAATTGGTTTTACCCCTGAACCAACAGCAGTAACTCCTCCTATGGATGGAGTAATGGTGCTAATGTTACTGGATAATGATTTTGATGATAATGAGTATATGGGCGCCAAGAACAAATTGGTTAGTTTTGGCTGTACGATAGTGAATACCGCAACAGAAAATACAGTGGAATCATTCGGGGGAACTTATGTGACAGTTGATTTGTTATTTGCAGAAGTGGATGTAGACGACTATGACTGTATCTATGTGCCTGGTGGTCTTGCACCAGATATTCTGATAACAAAACAAGCTGTGCTTACATTCATCCAAGATGCCAACGCTAAAGGACTTGCTCTTGCTGGGATCTGCTCGGGACCATTGGTCTTTGCAGCTGCAGATATTGTGGATGGAAAAAACGTCACAGGAAATATTTCAGTACAAAAAGAATTGGTGGAAGCAGGTGGAAATTTCATTGGAGGACCATGCGTTCGAGATGGAAACCTCATCACAGCAGACAATCCATATATGGATTTCACCTGTTTTGAAATAGCAAAAGTGTTAGGTTATTTCGAAGAAGACCCACCTGAGATTGGAGAAGTAACTTATACAATAGGAGGAACGGAAGCATCCATAAGTTGCTACCTTGAAGTAGAGATAACAGACTTTTTTGGTGTGCAATTTGTACGAGCAACAGCTTACAAATATGAAAATAATCACACAGAGAAAAAATTGGTAAAACAAGTACTCCTAAAAGATCCTGATCAAGATGAAGTATTCAATAATACAATTACAGGATTAGAAAATGGTGAGCATTGTATCACGCTCTTTGTACCAGATATCTTGGGCAATGAATTCACCAATGAAAGCTTCCTTGAACTAAATCTCCTGACTACAGAAAATTCTGCATTGGAAATAACATTTGTAAGTATGTGTACAATGATTTTCTTAGCATGCTATTCTAAACGACGAAGAAAAAGTGTATGAAGGTATTCACTAGTTGAATATCTTTAACATAATTCTAATCCTAGAGAAGAAAGCTTAGATTTCTTCTCTCAATCATCATATTCCTGGTAGCTGTTGTTCTCTTTTTTCAACTTTCGACGATCGCCGATTTTTTCTATCCCAATTTTCACTCCTTCAAAGATACCAAAACCAACTATTACATAGGAAATTGCTACTCCAAATGATTGCCAATCAACAAATCCTCCGGTGACATCATCATTAAAGAAATAGTATCCTGTGTGAACTACTGGTTTAAAGATCTGATAAACAGGATTGATTGTACCTATAGAGTAATCAGTAGAACCATGACTATCATAGATAATGGTTGTATTTCTTAGTAATAGTTCCTTCATAATCCCTGCAGTAGTTAGATTATCTGCACTCATTAACGTCCATCCTGAAACATCCATTGGGTCGTGCATATCTGTTCCAGTTATTTGTCCGAATCCTCCTGTATTATTACACCATGACTCTGAATCTATATCATAGACATCTTCATTTACCATTTCAATATAGTCTACTCCCCAAGCGAGTAATTGTGCTCGAGTAGGATGGGTGGGCATCCTTGGTAGACTCCAAGGAATATGATCAACTATTACGACTCCACCTTGGTTATGAGTTGCATCAATTGCTGCAATTATCTCTTCATCTGTAGGTTTATTTGATGGAACTGGAATGTATTCTGTAATTCCAATTAGATTCATATGAATGCGACCTGTTGTCCATTCGAAACCTGGAACGAATATTATGTCATCTTTATATTTCTCTGCCATCACAGCAATTTCTTCTGCATTATCCATAGTATTATGGTCTGAAATTGTTATTGCATTGAACCCATGAGCTAAGTGCCAGAGAATATTTTGTTCTACTGTTAAATGACCATCGGAATAAAGAGTATGGCTATGATGATCAAATACAATATTAAATTGGGTTTCATTATACTCTGGAGTAAACTCCCAATCGAAACTCTCATTTGTATAGAGATATTTGGCTGGTGGATATCCTGCTGAAAGAGTGCTTACAACAACAGTGATCATAAAAAGGGATAGGATAACCCCTAAACGAATTGAAATATTGATTATTCTCTTTTTTGCGCTCATCTTGGCTCAGACCTTTCTTTTCATATTACAATTGATTTTAATAAATCGCACTATTTATCTTTTGAAGTTTTTCATTATATAGGTTGTTTATTCATCTAACTACTTACTTCATAAATTTTTGAGCAACTTTGCAGCAGTTTTTTACTTTTTTTTTCAGAAAATTGACATATACCTATTATTGCTCTGAGGGATAAAATTTATTGACCTAATTGAGCTTAATACTTCAGTTCTAAGGAAATATTTCCAACTATTGAACCTATTTAGGTGTATACTATGAGTAAAGTAACAATCGTTGCTGATGGTCTTTCTGAATTGACAAAAGACGTAATTGAGAAATATGATATTGTAACTGTTCCATATAGAATCTTTTTTGGTGAGGAAACATACTATATCAAAAACAATAATGAATTCGAGCTTAGTACTGCTGAATTTTGTGAGAAGTTAAAAACTGTCACTAAAGATA
>DAOUWQ010000162.1 GCA_030667035.1 Candidatus Heimdallarchaeota archaeon
GGGAAAGAAAAACTATCGAATCGCTAATTGCCTCACCATTATCTATTTGGGAGATTCTTGTTGGTAAATTAACAACAACAATGATACCCTCAATTTTGATCACTTATCTTTCAGGTATTATCTTCATGGTTATATCTGATATTGCACTATACAACTCTCTTAACCGATTACTTTTCCCAAATACTCTGGGTACAATTTTATTATTTGTATTCTCGCCCTTTCTTTCGTTAATTACTACACAATCAATGATTGTTGTGTCCACAAAAGCTACTGGAATGCGTGAAGCACAACAATTAGGTAGTCTCATAATTATCCCCCTTTATTCGTTTATTATTGGAGAAACAGCTTTACTCATACTAGCTAATCCTTGGTGGACTATTGCAGGTGCTGCGTTATTGTTAGTTTGTGCACTGATTCTTTTAGTTATTAATCTAAAGCTATTCGATAGAGAGTATATGATATCAACAACAAGAGGGTAAAAGAAAGATGGCAAAGCGCACTTCGAAGAAACTTAGAAAAGAAAAGATTTTCTTGATTTTCAAGAAAGAGTTTCAAGAGTTATTACGCAATAAAGAAATCCTCGCAACTATTGTTATTATGCCAATAATTTTTGCTGTGCTTGTTCCAATTAGCATGGTTACTTTACAGTTTACTGATCAGGAAGATCTTGGTGAAGAAAATCAATTGTCTGATATATTCAAGAATATAGCACCAAATTGGGATGAATTAAATGATTTACAAAGGATCTCTTTACTACAAGCTAATATGTACCTTGCATTTTTAATCATGATTCCAATGACTGTTCCAATGGCAACTTCGGGAGATAGTATTGCTGGTGAGAAAGAGAGACAAACTATCGAAAGTTTGCTTGCAGCTCCAATAAGTGAAACGGAACTATTTCTTGGGAAAGCTCTTGCAGCTAGTTCTCTCTCAATAGCTATTTCCTGGGTCGCTGAAATTATCTACATTATTTTTACTGATGTGATTTTGTACGATATTATGGGTGGAAAACTTGCTCTGCCTAATACATTTGCATTTTTGATGTTCTTTTTGTTAATGCCTACTCAAACATTGCTTTCAACATTAATAATGACTGCAATTTCAAGTAGATCAAAAGGCTCAAGAGAAGCAATGCAAAAATGTTGTTTACTTGCAACACCTCTTATTCTATTTGTTTCAGCAATTGTTTTTATACCTTTAATCATTCATCCATTGTTATGCTTAGTATCAGAAGGAATCTTAATAATGCTAACATTAGTTATTTTAAAAGCAGCTGTGAAAGGTTTCAATAGAGAAAAATTACTCTCTGTTGGTAGTTAAACATATTCAATAAATTTAAGAATAACGTTAGAAAATAAAACAAAAATAACTCCAGACAATATAGTTGAGATGATAAAAATGAAAGTTGAATTGCTCAGTGCAACAAATGAAAAATTAGCCGAAGTTGCCATTAAAATGTGTCGTGGTAAGAAAAAAGTTATTTTAAACGAACCAACAAATGAGGATATAATCAAGCGCGTTATTGATTCGGGCCATGAATCAGTAGCAGAGCATGTTAATTTCACTTTTAGAATTTCAGGTGTGTCTCGAGTAACCAGTCATCAGCTTGTACGACATCGGATGGCTTCTTTCTCACAAGAAAGTCAAAGATATTCTGATCCATTAGAAGTTGGTGAGAAAGACTGGGCTGTGATCCCTGACTCCATTCTAGAGAACTCGAAAGCACGGAAAATTGCTGAAGATTTTCTGCAGCAATCAATAGATGCACGAAAACAACTTGATGAATTAGGAATTGAATTAGAAGATTCAAGATATCTATTACCAAATGCAACAAAAACAGCAGTAGTTATGTCTATGAATGCTCGATCACTTTGGAATTTCTTCAACTTTAGAATATGTAATCGTGCTCAATGGGAAATTCGTAGGCTTGCACAAATGATCTTTTATTTAGTAAATGATGCTGCACCTGCTTTGTTTAATTGGTGGACACCAAGGTGTGAACGAGGTTGTCCTGAGCAATGTGAAAACCCCATATCCTTAGAAATGGAAGAGGGTACAATAATAACCGGAAAAACAATTGAATACCTCCCTAAATCAAAACGTAGCAAATAAAATTTACATCTCAAAATCTTCATTATAAAATAACCATTCTCTACCAGTCCAACGATTAACAGGTAGTTTTCTAATTAATTTTACCACTTTAGGTCTTCCTAAAATAATTTGTATATTCACTGTTGATGGTAAAAAGAAGTTTATAAAATTCACAAATTGTAAAATATTTGAATACGGAAGTGATAATTGCATCATTATCCCATTGTATGTTCCTCTTACTTCTGAAAAGAAGACATCTGGTAAATAATTGCTTAAAATTTTCATTCTCTCTTTCAAAAATGGCTCAATTTTACTCTTAATCTCTTCGATGAAAAGCGTCACTTCTTCTGAGCTATTTGGTAATTTCACAGAAACATCCTCAGTTAGTACTTGCTCTTCTTCGAGAAATTGTAGACGTTTAACCACTTCATTCATATCCTTCTTTACTGCCTTTTGAAGGCCCCGTCGTGTGGAATTTCCAATTAAAACCTGATTAGCAATTTCTAAATCTATTTGATCGATTTTGCTACACATTTTCGAAAATTGTGGGTACTTAACAATGATATTTTCCGGTTCTAAGCTTGTGCCTTTTCTCCTATCTTGTGGTATTTCTCTCAGTAGATTATAATTAATTGCAGCAACGCTAATATTGAGATTTTGAACCTTTGATTTTGGGTCAAAGTATTTGAAAAAGTAACTTTTGAAGAGATTATGAAGCTCGAATAATTGAAACTCAATTATTTGGTTAGTTTTCTTCACCCATTTGCAGTATTTTTCTAAATGAAGATAAAATTTTTCTGTTCTAGGTCCCACAAATTGCAAGAGAACAGTACAAGTTGTTAAACAATGGACTTTGTAAGAAAATAGATATGGATGCTTTGGTAAATTATTTTTCAGCGTTTCATATTGCGTTCGAGTGCAAGTGAATAACATATAATAATTCCCTAAACCAAGCCTCTGAATATTAACTTGCATTCTAGTATTCAGAATTTGCATATCTTGAAGTTTCTTTATTGTTTTACCAATTGTGCTTTTGCTTTTATCAGTATACTTTTCTAATTCATTAGGTTTCAAGGTTTGCTTTATCAGAGCTATTTTCATAAGATCTACTGCGCTTTCATTTAAGCTAATAGATGCATCGCGAACTTTCGAAACAATTAAGGTAAACTCTTTCAAGTTTAATTCTATTTGAGAAAGCTTTTTTCTTTTATCCCAAAGTTCTTTTTGTAAAAAGAATGTTTGATGCAAGCATAATCTAAATATTTCAATAATACCTTTAGAACCAACTGAAAATGCAAGTTTCTTATAATCTGAAATTGTATGTAATTTTGGATCAATTACACTCTCCCATATTTCAGACCATTTTTCATATTTTTCATTAGTTTGTTGAATGCTGAAAGGAAATGTATTCGCTAGTATTCTAACCCACCATGTGTTTCTTAGTTCTTTTGGAGCAATAAATAAGAAGGCTTCTCTCCAATAAATTGACTCTTCTAAATTTGGATTAGCAATGATTTGTTGGTTAATAAATAATGTTTCTCCTGAAAACCTGCTCCATCTATTCTCATGATTTAATTGATAAGCAACTCCAGGTTCAACTCTATTTGGTAAATATCGTGCTGTAGCACCCATTTTTTCTATAGCTTTGATCTTTTCAAAGAGTTTTTCCTCAAGTTGAGTTAAATCTTGTGCTGCCATTTCTATTTTAAACTCCAATATGCTCTATTTTCTAAATTAAAAGGCATTTTTCCGCAAAAAAACGGAATAACAATTTTCTACCTTTCTACTGAAATATAATCACTATTGTTATTATTAACATTTTTCTTAATTTAGAATAATAAAAAGTAAGGCGTTTACGCTCTTAAAATTTAAAAAGAAAGTCTGAAAATGGTTTTCTTTAGAATGAATCTATCATTCACAATTCTATTATTCTAGTGATTTGTATATTTAGTTCACACATCCTGGATTGGTTACATTTTCTGATCCTTGGAATCAACCGTCGAATCTCTCGGGAAAAGAACCGAAAAATAATATTAGGGGACAGTTAACTTGGTTGGTATCAATAATCCCTTGATATCAACCATAAACTAATTTTATTATCTTTTGAATATGATGAATCTACTTAGTTACTTTTGTTTACTTTTTAGAAGGTTTTACCTTAATTTTTAAATAAGAAGTGTTTTAGTCTGTTCTATCATCAGATAATTTAGTGATTATTATGCCTTGTATACTATGTAATAAAGAAATCAATGAAGATCAAAAATCGCTAGAAGTGTATACTACAGACAATAAAACTATCGTAGTCCACCATGAATGTTATGAAGAATATGTTAAAAGCATGGCTATGTGTGGCAGTGGTTGCTCAAGTTGCTCTGGATGCGGATAATAATACTACCCAAAGTTCATTTTTGTGTTGGGGAGTAATTAACCACATATATTCTAATACTCTATGAGTATTTCATTTTTTTATTTATTTTTCTCTACTAGTAAATGATTTTGAGTTTAAACATAAATTATTTGATAAATGGTAAAATGGAAAAGGTAATATACATACATTCATTAAGAAAACTAAAGCTTTTGACAAGACGAGGAAAAAGTTTCAAAAAATCGTTAAAAATTTAATGAGGAATACAATTTGAGCCAATCAATCGACGTACGTTTTGAAAAAGAATGCAATGTTTTACATGCATTAAATCCTGGAGTAAAATCTGTTATTGTTATTGAAACTTCTGGACTTCTTGTGTTACATTGGTCTTCTCAAGACGTTGATACCGAGTTTACTAGTTCCTATGTGAGAGAATTTTTATCGCTCGTAAAAATGACAACTAATCATTATGAAATTGGTGAACCCATAGGAGTTATGTTAGAAGGAGATTCAGGTTTCTTCCTTGTTTTTAGATCAGCGACCAATAATTCGATTGTAATTTTGATTAAAGAAGAGACTACCAGATCCACATTGAGATATCGTTTAATGAAGGATTTTGCTGTAAGAGTTGAAGACATTTTAGATAGCTTCTAAAATTGTTCTTTCTTTCA
>DAOUWQ010000288.1 GCA_030667035.1 Candidatus Heimdallarchaeota archaeon
ATATACTTCATTCGAGTGATCTTATCAATGATAGGCAAGTTCATCATTTCAGGGAGCTTAACACCGAGATTGTAAAGCTCTCTCATTTTATGATAAAAGTCAATTATTATTTTCAACATTAACCATTGCTTTTCAAGTGAAGAGAAACTATCCACTTCATTGAAAGCATTTTGCTGGAGAAAGTCTTCCTTAATCATTCGTGCTGTTTCGAGAATAATTTTCTCTGATTCTGGTAAAGCTTCTGGACCTACAAGTTGGACAATATCTTCTAATTCTTTGTCTTTTTGTAAAAGAACCATAGCTTCAGAACGATAAGATTGGAATCTTGGGTCAACATTCTCTGCAAACCAAAGAGCAAGCTCATTCGTATAAAGAGAGTAAGAAGTTAAGTAATCAATGGCAGGAAAGTGTCTTCTTGCAGCTAAATCTTTGCTTAGAGCCCAAAAGACCTTTGTAATTCTTAGAGTATTCTGAGTAACTGGTTCGGAAAAATCTCCACCGGGAGGACTTACAGCACCAGTAATTGAAATTGAACCTTGTCGTTCAGCAGTTGCTAAAGTTCTTACACGACCAGCTCGCTCATAAAATTGAGCGATTTTGCTTGCTAAATATGCAGGATACCCAGCTTCACCAGGCATTTCTTCTAGCCTTCCAGAAATTTCTCTCATTGCTTCAGCCCATCGAGAAGTACTGTCAGCCATTAGGGCAACATTATAACCCATATCGCGATAGAATTCTGCAAGAGTCATTCCAGTATAAACACTTGCTTCTCGAGCAGCAACAGGCATATTGCTTGTATTAGCTATGAGAATGGTTCTGTTCATCAATGGTTCTCCAGTATTTGGATCAATCAATTCGGGAAAGTCTTCAAGGACGTTGGTCATTTCGTTTCCACGTTCACCACAACCAATGTAGACTACAATTTCAGCGTCGGACCATTTGGCTAATTGATGCTGTGAAACGGTTTTTCCAGTTCCGAAACCACCTGGAATTGCACTAGTACCTCCTTTTGCAATTGGAAAGAACGTATCAAAAATTCTTTGACCAGTAATAAGAGGTATAGAAGGTTCTAATCGCTCCTTAAATGGACGACCAAACCTTACAGGCCATTTTTGAAGCATAGGAATTTCTACTTCTGTACCATTGGATTTCACTGTAACAATAGGGTCAAGAACAGTATAATCATCTGCTTTAGCAATACTCGTAATTGTACCACGTACTTTTGGAGGAATCATAACTTTGTGATTTACAACTGGTCCTTCTTGTACGGTACCAATGATATCACCTGCGGTTACTTTTGCTCCTTTTTCAATGGTGGGAACAAAAGGCCATTTTTTGTCATATTCTAAGGGAATTGCAACTACTCCTCTTCTAATGAAATCATCTTTGGTTTTTTCAAGAATTAACGGTAAGGGTCTTTGAATACCATCGTAAATTTGGCCGATTAATCCAGGAGCCAATTCTGCGCTCAAACCTGCACCAGTACCGATGACCTTTTCATTGGGTAGAATGCCATCAGTTTCTTCATAAACCTGAATAGTACAAACTTCGCCTTGAATTCTGATAATTTCACCAATAAGTCCTTCATCGCCTACTTTACAGACTTCATACATAGAACTACCGAGCATACCGTCAGCTTCTATAACAGGTCCAGAAATCTTTAGTATTTTTCCAACTCTTTTGGTTGACAATATTATTTGCCTCTTTCTTTTATTCTTGTTGTCTATAAAATGCTAGTGAGTTTGAGGTTTTGAACTTTCGCTCTTATTCCAAACATTTCTCTAACAGTGCCTTTTCACATATTGCTCACATAAAAAAGCTTTGTCAATTTGATGATATTAAAATAAGAAAAAAGAGAGGAAAATAAAGGTATTTTCCAAGATAAAACAAAAAACAAGCTAAGATTTGAAGAGTTCAGTGAAAACATCTTCATCTTTGTCTTCTTTCTTTCCGTCAGCTTTGCCTTTAATTTTATCACTCTCAGCAATAAGTTTAGCAAGATCCCCTTCAGATATATCATCGGAAGCACTTTCAATTACTTTGCAAAAATCAGAATGTAATTTGATAGGAATGGGGATTTGTGAATCTAATAATTCTACAGTGACTTCTTCTCGTCCCACATCTATTCGGTTTATCTTTGCACGACTACCTTTAAATGGACCGCTAATTATCTCAATGAGATCGTTAATATGAAGACCTTCAATTGTTGGTTTGGGTACTAAGAAGCTTTCCAACTCAATTATTTCTACTTCACCAACTACCTTGTTTCTTACATGAGGGATACCTTGAACAGCACTATCAATGCTTTGAATCGAGTCCGATTCAATGAAAATGTATCCTCTTAAAGCTTCAGGTATTAGGAGAGACCAAACATCAATTTTATTATTCACTATTTTAGAGTGTATATGTTTGGCAATTGCTTTTTCTTGACCGATGGTCGCACGTAAAGTCCAGATAGTCATAGCTAATCTATCCCATTCAATTCAAATCGAATTTCGTTGGTATATTAATCTTTTTTAGAGCTCCATAAAAACTTGTTCCTTCTAGGCACTATTTCAAAGAGATTTGGTGCTGATAGGATATGGTAAAATATTCATCCTTTACGAAAAGAAAGGAATGGTATAACCACAAATTAAGCTAGCTAGTTTTAAGCTGTGGGGATAATTACTGTGAAGAGGATGTGAATGAGAAATCCAACTAAACCAATAACTAGGATACCAATAGCAGTAATTCTAACGGTCAGCCAAATTTCTTTACGATCGGGTCGCTTACTGTGAGTCAATAGCCGTCTACTTCTTGTAAAGAATTCTCCAATGTTCATCAGTGATAACTCCGTGTAGCTGTTTTTATGATTAAGTTCTGATTCTAAAATCAGACCTTTATTTTAAAATCTTTTGTAAGCATTTGAGTATTGGAAAGGTTTATTTGATTGATACTATACTGCAAATTTTAGATAGTAAAAGAGAGCTAACCCAAAGTATTAATAGAAATTAAACATTCAAAACATATTGAATTATTTCGCTGTGAGAATTTTGGAAGCAAACAATATTAATGAAACTATAGCCATATCAGAAAAACCATCTATCAAAGAAGTTTTGAAGAATAGCCCATTTATGGTTCTCTTTGCAGCACAATTTACAGAAAATATTGGTAGAGCAGTATCAGGATTAGCTATTGAATTTCTTATCTTTGAATTAACTGGCAGCCCATTGCTAATGGGTATGCTCGCTATCGTTTGGTTATTACCATTTGTTATTATTGCTCCATTTGCAGGAGTGTATACAGATAGATTTGATCAGAGAAAAATAATGCTTATTTCAAATATTGTTAGTGGTATTGCTGCCATCGGTTTCGTAATTATCTTCTTGTTGAAGGATGCTTTAACTGTAATAACATTGACACAATTGCTAACAGAATATGGTATTTCTACCGTACTTCAATTGATTGATTATACACATGTTATATGGCCTTTGTTCGTACTTTGTTTCATAAATTCCTCTGCTGCAGCATTCTTCTTTCCAGCGAGAAATGCTTACACGCGATTGATTGTTAAAAAGAAAAATCTCTTAGTAGCAAATTCCATTGGATCGACGGTGTTCCAAATAGCAACAATTGTTGGTTACCTTCTAGCGGGAGTACTTGCAGCTCAAAGTTATTTGCTAAGCTTCATTTTTAATGCAAGCACGTTCTTTATTTCAGGAATGTTAATTGGAGTTATTTTCTTTGTTGGCAAGAAACCTCCAGTCGTTCATAGAGAAAAAAGTCAAAACATAAGGCAAGAAATGAAA
>DAOUWQ010000421.1 GCA_030667035.1 Candidatus Heimdallarchaeota archaeon
AATGTTTGAAGGCCAGGAGAAAATTCTGAAGGAAGAATTTCCACAATTACTCGATAGGGTTTGGTTGAACAGTTCTGCTTTTGTACCTCATGCAAAATCTGTAGTAAAAGCAATGCATCAATTCATCAATTATTTTCATGATCCTACTATTGGTGAAGCAGTAGATAATCACTTCCGTGATGTAACTGAATGTACTATGGATGAAGCTGCAAAATTATTCAATTGTAATTCAGATGATATTTCACTAGTTATTAACACGGCTCATGGTTTGAATTTTCCTTTACTGGGTATTGACTGGGAAAAAGGAGACAATATCGTTACAAGTGAATTGGAGTTCCCAACAAATTACTACCCTTGGAAGTACATTAGTAAACGAAAACAAGTTGAGCTCCGTGAAGCGAAGATAAATGAAAAAATACAAATCAGCGAAGATGAAATTATTGAGCTGATAGATGATAAAACTAAACTAGTTGCTCTTTCATTAGTTCAATTTAACACTGGTCAAAGAGTGGATGCTAAGAGAATTGCTAAAGTAGCCCATGATCATGGAGCATTAGTTGCATTTGATGCAATCCAAGCTTGTGGTGCAACTGAAGTTTATCCTAAAGAAATGGGTGCTGATTTTCTAAGTGCAGGTGGTCCAAAATACTTGATGGCGCCATTAGGCATTGGTTTGTGTTATATTAGTCCAAACGTGGTTGAAACAATGGAACCACCAATGCAAGGTACAGGCAATTATGATTTTACAGATCATGACTGGATGAATAGAGAAAAACCATATCACAAAGGAGCTAAACGTTTCCAAAATGGTACCGTTCCATTCTATTGTGTAGCTGGATTAAATGCTTCATTAAAATTGATAAATTCGATTGGTATTGAAACAGTAGCTAAACACAATCATTCTCTAATTGAGCAATTGATCGAAGGATTAGAAGAACTTGATTTACAAATTATTACTCCTTATGAATCATCTCGAAGAGGCGTTTTAGTATACGCTCGATTTGATAAAAGTAAAGATTTGAATAAAATTGTAGAAACCATGGAAGAAAAGCACAAAGTAACTATTTCAACAAGATATGATGGTCTGCGATTTTCAGTTCACTTATATAATACAGAGGACGATATTCAGAAGGGTCTCGTAGCTCTTAAGCACACATTGAAGGAAATTTAACTCCCTTCTCCCCTTTTTTTGTCACTTCATTTGCTTACCTTTTTTAGTGTTTTATGGGTAATTAATTTATAGAGTCGTTAGTAATTAGGAACAGAAGTAACCATTTATCCTAGATGTGTGACCTTAATGAAACGAAAAATCGAAATAAATACTATGATTGCTAGAAATGTCTATACTTCGGAGTCATTTGAATTTGTCAAAAAGGTGGTAGAAGTTTTTTGCAAAGATACTATCCCCGAAAAAGCGAGTGAAATCCACCGGCAGAATAAACCCAATCACTATACAGATGAATTTCGATTATATGGGACTAAAGAAAAGGGCATCAAATATCATTCTTATTATAAAATAGCTGAAACTAAACAGGCTCAATCAAATATCTATACTCATACCAATGAGACATTTGGTTATGCTAATTTTTGGATAAAATTTACTCTAAGTTCATATAATGGTCTTATACTTGACATCGATGTTGAAGATAAACAAAAAGCAGAAGGCGTTCTTGATTTATTTGAGAAGGAATTTGGTTACAGCCGAGAGCAAACCAAGGAAGAAGTGTTTGATGAAATTATTCACGAACTTCGTACGAGAGGTTCTGAAAGGAATGGAAAATATGGGATTGAAATGGGTTTAACAGCTATCAAAATATATCCTGATGATTTCTGGGCACAATTTTACTTAGGTTTATCGTATGCTCTTAGCAATCAACACAAAAAAGCACTCGAACATTTAGAATTAGCAACAAAAATTGATCCAAAAAGTTATGATGGTTTTTATAATTTAGCAAAAAGATATTTGGAATTAGGTCAATTAGAAAAAGCCAAAGAAGCAATTCTGCAAGCAAAATCTCTTGCTGAAAATAATCACGTAATCATCTATTACCTAGCCCTAATTCTTGATAAAATGGATGTTAAAGAGGAAGCAATAAAATATTACAAGAAAGCTTTGAAAACTTCTCCCGAGAAAAAATCTAGTGATAAACGAACAAGTAAAAGCTATCAAAACGAAGCTCAAAAACGATTAAAAGAATTAGAATAGAGAAAATAAATAGAAAGTGAGGAAATTGGTTTATTCAATTCCTCTGAGATCTTGGTGCTGCAAGTATTTATTTTGAA
This sequence comes from Candidatus Heimdallarchaeota archaeon, assembly GCA_030667035.1. GTDB lineage: Archaea > Asgardarchaeota > Heimdallarchaeia > JABLTI01 > JABLTI01 > JABLTI01. The sequence goes on from DAOUWQ010000421.1 coordinate 2,284, forward strand.
CACTTTTGTTTAAATCACCAATATTTGATGAAGATAAAACATCTAATGGTGCTTTTACGCCGATTCGTTCACCGCTTTTTATTTGCATTCCAGATCTGCTTGCAGTATCTGCACGTCTTCGAGCAGTTCTTTGGATGATAATCCCTGAACCTTTGGCATAAACTAAAGTCCATTTGTCAGTGGCTTTCTCAAATAGCAATACTGCATCAGAACCATTTTGACTAGCATATGATTCTAATTTATCAGGTTCATTGCTAAGATAAGTGAAATATTGTTCTGCAACGTCAGATTTTTCGATTTCTGTAAATATATCTTTATCTCTAGTGTAGATAAAACAGTGTTTATTACCCAAGTGTAATCAGACTCCAAATTAATTATTTTTTAAGATTTTTAGGTTGTTTTTTTTTTCTACTGGCTATTAAATGATTTTAATAAGACCATTAACGAAATACTATTTCCAAAATACCCTTTTTAACATATTGATTTAGGTAAATTCGAACAATTGGAAATATGCTGATATTTTTACTAGAAAAAAATGATTAATCTTTTCTCTCTCTATCAAGCTCGAAACTAGTAATTCTATTTCTACT
>DAOUWQ010000092.1 GCA_030667035.1 Candidatus Heimdallarchaeota archaeon
AAAGAAATCAACAAAATAGTTGAATCACTTCCCGGGATTAAATTCTCAGCGGACACATATAAAATACAAAAAATAGCTGATTATCAATTTGGGATAGGTGTTGGTGAAGCAATGTTTCCTGAGGTTTATTCTTTAAAGGGTAGACCACCATTGCCATTTAAAATTCTGAGACAAAATCAGCAACATGGCGTGATACATTATACTACTGGAAAGCTAACTCTTTCAATGAAAAACGGTGGGATACTTGCTAAAAAGAAGAAATATTTTGTTATGTTTGATGGAGAGAAACTTGAGGGTTCAACTCTTTTTGCAGTAGGTGTTAAGAAAGCAGACCCTGTAATAAGACCATCTGATGAAATAGTTATTGTGGATAAAAACTACAACACACTTGGAGTCGGCCATGCTCTCATATCTGGACGAGATATGGAAACTGTAAGATTCGGTGCTGTTGCTAAAATTAAAAAGAAAGTCAAATAAAATGAAAGTAATTTGGAGCAAAAGAAAATGACTGTACTCAAAGGAATTCTCACAGAACAATTATGTACTATGCGAGAAAAAGCATTGAGATTAAGGAAAAGCAGAGCTCCGAATAAAGCTATTGCTGCTTGGATCGAAGATGATAGATTGATCAATGAAGCAGGGAAAGCTCTAGTAATAATTATGAATTCAAGTGGATGTGATTGGGCTCTTGGAGATGGCGGAGGATGTAGTATGTGTGGGTACTCAAATGATACTTCTGAAGTCATTACAGAGGAGAATTTAATAGAACAAGTTCAGAAGGTTCTGCAAGAATTTTCGGATAAAACATTCCAATCAGTGAAACTTTTCAATTCTGGAAGTTTTCTAGATGAAAACGAGATTCCAATTAAAGCTCAAGATGAAATTTTGAAAATGATTAGCAATCTAAGTCAAGTAACAGAAGTAATCGTTGAGACCAGACCTGAATTTGTTACTAAAAAGGCTCTAAAAAGATTGAAATCAATTCTTGGTAACGATAAAGAATTAGAACTGGGTATTGGTTTAGAATCGAGTGATGATTTTATCAGAATTAATTATATCAACAAGGGCTTTCTTTTTGAAGATTTTAATAAAGCTGTTAAATTATCTATTAACAATAATGTTCGAGTAAAAAGCTATTTGCTCTTCAAACCGCCTTTCTTAACTGAAAAAGAAGCAATAGCTGATACTATTCAGTCAACCATTGATTCTATAAAAGCTGGCGCAAGAACAATATCAATTAATCCGGTAAATATTCAAAATGGAACCTTAGTCTTCAAATTATGGAGAGATGATCTTTATCGTCCCCCAAGATTCTGGAGTTTGAAGGAAATCATTCAAGTCCTTTGGAAACGTATTGATGAAGAGGGTTTAAGAGATCAAGTTGACAGAGTAGTAAGTGATCCATCTGGTGCTGGTTCTCAGAGAGGAATTCATAATGGTAAGCATTGTGACAAATTCTTCACAAAAGCATTGAAGAGGTTCACCCTTACACAAAATCCCGAAGAATTAGACCAAATAGACTGCTGGTGTGAATTAGTTTGGAAAGAATTGTTGGCATATGAAGAAGTGTCTCGAGATTCTTCTCTCAGATTAGTAGAAAATGCCTATAACCTACTAAAATAGATAGACGGATTAACAATCTTACTTACTTCTTTAGAAGCAACCTTTTAATTAACTTACAATTACAAATTATCTAGATAAATAGAATGCTGGAACCAATCACTAACCAGGTGGGATAAAAATCGAAATAATATTCAATGATTTCTCAAAAAAAGAATGCTATGATGGAAAGCAGATTTATCCGTTATGGGCATTAGAACGATACGGAATCTCTGGAGATACTTTTGTCATTTTCAGAGGAAGTATGCGTTTAGAGCAACAAGAAATGATCGATGTCAAAGATATTGTTCGTGAGAAGGATCTTGCTGACATACTTATTTCAGGTGATGATTGTATCCATTTTATCATTGAGATGTTTGATGATCAACCAGCAAATTTGAAAGTTACATACCATAGATTACATCTATTAGCATTCATTACTCAAAGAATTCTCGAAAAAGAATTATCTATTGAAATAGTCAAAAAAGGAACAGATATATATTATAATAAAAAGAAAATTAACGTAGGAATTGCAACAAGCTCAAACAATTCTACAAAAATCCATTTTGGATTAAACGTCGTTTCAACAGGCGTCCCAGAATATGTAAAAGCTATTGGTCTGCAAGAAATAAAGAAGAACGTTTCACTAGAAAAAATAGCAAAAATGATTGCTGAAAGTTTTATTGCTGAACTAAAAGCAATCAGTGAAGATACCGTAAAATCAAGAACATTTTGAGGGAACATCATATGCCATTTGAAATTGAATTCGAAGACCCTAGAATCGGTTTTGCCTCTGCTCACTTTATTGTAGGTCATGATAAGTGTGGACGATTGCATGGTCATAACTACTTCATTAAAGTGAAATTAAAAGGTGAATTAGATGATCAACATATGGTTTTAGATTATGGCGATTTGAAAACCGAATTAAAAAAAATAGCTAAAGAATTGGATCATAGAGTGATAATTCCTACAAAAGCCGAAGGCTTAGAATTGGAAGAGAATAATGAATCAATTGAGGTTATATCTTGTGGTAAACGTTATTTATTTCCTAAAGAGGATGTGGTATTTTTACCATTGGAAGCAACGACCTCTGAAGAGCTATCTAGATACTTTCATTCCATACTCAAAAAATTATGGCCTCAATTTGTCATAACAGTGAATATAGAAGAAGCACCGGGTGCAAGTGCCACATATTCAGATGATTAAAAATAGCACTCAATTTACACTAGAATTATTATATCTCAAATGCGATTTCTATATAGAGAGATAAGCTTTGAAAAAGTAGGTTTTCCAAATGTCAAATGAATATAAAGACGAGAGCTTTTATTTAGAATACAAACCAAAATACAAAGTCTTTCATGAATTAATGGCGAAACGTTTGACTAATGTATTGTTGGTTTCAAGTATTTATGATAGTTTTATGCTTGAAGAAGATGGAAGGCTCTCTGACCAAATATATGAAGAATTTCAGAATTTGAATCTACGAACACTGCCAAGAATTACAAGAGTTTCCTCAGCAAAAGAAGCACTTGATTTACTACAAAAGAAGAAATATGATCTCGTTATAACTATGAGAAGAGTAGGCGATATGGATGCTTTTTCATTTGGTAGTGCAGTGAAAAAAATCCGCGCCATTCCTGTAATTTTACTATTAAATAGTGTTGTAGAAATAAAATATCTGCCAAGTATTGAGAATAGGGGAGGAATTGATAGGACATTCGTTTGGAATGGTGACTCAAAAATATTTGTTGCAATCATAAAACACTTGGAAGATAAACTCAATGCAGATTATGATACCAAAACTGGGCAAGTAAGAGTCTTCATTTTTGTAGATGATTCGGTTAGATTTTACTCACTACTACTGCCTGAACTCTATGCAGAGATAATGAGGCAAACACATAGATTGATTTCAGAAGGAACAAATGATTTTCAAGATTTACTAAAAATGAGGATAAGACCAAAAATCTTGTTAGCAGAAACTTATGAAGAAGCTATGGGCTACTATAAAAAATACGAAAAATATGTTATGGGTATTATCTCAGATATTGAATTTCCTAGAAAAGACGAGTTAGATAAGACTGCCGGATTTTCTTTTATAGCAAAAGTTCAGAAAGATTGGCCAAATATGCCAATAATTTTACAATCGAGTAAAGATTCTTACAGAAAGAAAGCAGAGAAAAGCGGTTGTTCTTTTATACATAAAAGTTCTCATGGGATGCTGTGGGATATAAGTAAATGGTTATTAGATTGCGTAGGATTTGGTGATTTTATTTTCAAATTGCCAAATGGAAAAGAAGTTGGAAAAGCTAAGGATGTAATCGACTTTCACAAAAAACTCGCTAAAGTCCCCATTGACTCATTAATTTATCATGGAACAAATGATCACTTTTCAAATTGGTTAAGAGCAAGAGGAGAATTTGACATAGCTCAGGTACTAAAACCCAGAAAAGTTTCTGAGTTTTCAAAAGGAGAATTGAGAGAATTTCTCCTAAGTACTATTAACGAAATTGTTCTTGAAAAAACCAGAGGAATAATTAACGATTTCTCAAGAAATAATTATCATCCAGAAACATTGTTTTTGAGACTAAGACCGGGTTCATTGGGAGGAAAAGGAAGAGGTATTGCCTTCTTAATGTTTCTTTTGAATACATTTGTATCACCAAAAGAGTTCGAAAATATCTCAATTGAAATTCCAAAAACAATAGTAATTGGTACGGATGAATTTGAAAAATTTATGGCAAACAATGATCTCTATGATTTTGCTTTATCAGAAGTACCGGATCAAATAATCAAAGACAAATTTATTGCCGCAAAACTCTCAACTAAATTAAAAGATGATTTAAAATTTCTATTAAGAAAATTGGATGGACCCTTAGCAATAAGATCCTAAAGTTTATTTGAAGATTCTGCATATCAGCCTTGTGCTGGGATTTTCAATACGTATATGATACCGAATAAAGCTTCAAATTTAGCCAAACGTTTAGAGCAATTATTTATTGCAATAAAATTGGTTTATGCTTCACCATTTCTAAAAATTGCTAAATCTTATGCTGACTCAATAGGACAAACGGTAGAAGAATCAAAAATGGCTGTTGTAATACAAAAAGTGGTGGGGAATGAATATAATAACCGTTTTTATCCTGATTTTTCTGGCACTGCCGCTTCGTATAATTACTATCCTTTAGGAGATAATATGGAACCAGAAGACCGAATTGCTCATATTGCTTTAGGGTTAGGGAAAATTATTGTTGATGGAGGTGCTGTGCTTCATTTCTGTCCAAAATATCCGAAAACAAATTTCTACTCAACACCTGATATTTTACTAAATCAAAGTCAAAGGGATTTCTTCGCAATAGATATGACAAAAGAAGAATTTGATTATACCGTTGATGACCCATTTCTAATTCAACTTGATTTTGATGCGGCAATTAAAGATAACACGTTAACAAATATTGCAGATACATATGACTTTGATAATAAGATGCTAAGATCAGGTTATTTTGGGGAAGGTTCTCCCGTAATTACTTTCAATAAACAACTCAAGCTAGATACTTTACCATTAGCTGATATCATCACTAGAATCCTTTCTCTTGGCGAACGAGCTATGGGATGTTCTATTGAAGTAGAATTTGCTGGAAATTTCAGCCAAAAATCTGATGAAGTGAATAAATTCTATTTATTGCAGATTCGACCTTTCTTGCGTCAAGAAGCACAACTATTGGAGGATTTTGGCTCTGTAGAAGTGGAACAGATTTTTGTTTATTCAAATCAAGTATCAGGCAATTTAGTTCGAAAGGACATCCGAGATATAGTTTATGTTAAACCAGATTCTTTCAATAAAATGGCCACACTCGATATCGTTCAAGAGTTGGATGAAATCAATGCTAATTTAGTAAAAAATGACATACCTTATATTCTCATAGGTTTTGGCAGATGGGGTACAGCTGACAAATTCCTAGGTATTCCTGCAAAATGGAATAATCTAAGTGGTGCAAAAATAATCATAGAAGCAGAATTAGAGAATTTTCAAGTTGACTTTTCGCAAGGAAGCCATTTCTTCCAAAACATCATCACTTCAAATATTGGTTACTTCCATTTGAAATATCATTCTCAAGACCATAAACTAGATTGGACGTGGTTAGAGAAACAAAAAGTTATTACTGAAACAAAATATCTGAAACACATTCAAGTAAAATCTCATCTCAAGATTAGGATCGATGCACAAAAAAGAGAGGGCTTTATTATAAAGCCTTAATATTATTGTAATAAGTTAAAATTGTAAATCGAGAAAAAAATTTCGGAGTAGAATCAAAATGCACCTCATTCCTTTAAGCACTCCCTTGATAACAACTGATGATAATCTCAATGATGTCATAGTAAACGCATTACAATCTGCAAAGGTTACTCTGCAAGATGGTGATGTTTTAACAATTACAAGTAAAATTGTAAGTGTCACACGCGGGTTAGTTGTTCATAGTGATGACATTGAGGTTTCAGAAGAAGCAATAAAATACTCCGAGATAACTAAACTTTCACCTGAATTTATGGAAATATCGATTAGAGAATCAGATGAAGTTTTAGGAGCTTGTTGGGGTGCTCTTTTAACAAAGTGTGGAAATAATATGATGCCAAATGCTGGTGCAGACCAAAGCAATGCTCCGGATAACATTGTCATCATTCTTCCTAAAAACCCATCAAAAATTGCTCAAGAAATTCAATATTTCCTTCAAGAAAAATTCAATTGTAAATTAGGTATTATCATAGGCGATAGCCG
>DAOUWQ010000298.1 GCA_030667035.1 Candidatus Heimdallarchaeota archaeon
CCTATTATTTTGTATAAAGGAAAAAATCCTTTTAAAGACCGAAAAGAAGTTTGAAAATAATCAGAAAAAAATGAATTTCATTTGAGTTGAATTGTATGGTTGATCTTACAAAGACCTTTATCAAAGATGCTAAGAAACTGACTGATGGTACAAAAGTTGCAATTGGTGGATGGGCAGAACACCTTATTCATAAAGGGAAAATCTGTTTTCTAACTGTAAGAGATTCTACAGGGCATATACAAGTTGTTGGAATTAAAACCAAATTGCCAGAAGAACTTTGGGATAAATTGCTAGCTTTAAAAAATGAGACTGTTATTAGAATTGAAGGTCATGTAAAGAAAAACGAAAAAGCTCCTGGTGGTTTGGAAATTCTTCCAGAAAAGCTGGATGTCCTTAATCCTGTATTTGGACCTATTCCAATTGATGTCACTGGCAGAACACCAATGGATGATGGAACAGTTTACGCACAAAGAGAATTAACTATACGCATGCCTCTAAATAAAGCACCTTTAGAAGTAAAAGGATTTATCGCTCAAGCGACAAGAGAATTTTTCATTAAGCGAGGTTATACAGAAATATTTACTCCACTAATAGTTGCTACAGCTACAGAAGGTGGTGCATCTCTCTTTCCAATCCAATACTTTGAGGAAGATGCTTATTTAGCTCAAAGTGGGCAATTTTACAAACAAGCAGCAATTACTGCCCATGAAAAAGTGTTCGGATTAATACCTTCATTTAGAATGGAAAAATCGAGAACACGAAAACATGTTTCGGAATTCTGGCAAATTGAAGTTGAAGCTGCTTTTCACGATCATATTAGTATCATGCAAGTTTTAGATGATATGATGGTATACGTAGTAAATCAAACAATCAAAACAGCAAATGAACCATTAGCAGCATTAGGTGTGAAACCTAAGAAATTAAAGGGTGGTTTCCCAAGAATTAGTTTCAAAGATGCAAAAGAACTTTGCACAAGTTTCGAACTTGAAGATCCTGTTGATACGAATGACGATTTTACTACTCCGGAAGAAACAGCATTATCAAAACATTTCAAGACACCATTCTTTATAACGGAATGGCCAACTCATACTCGAGGTATTTATTATCGAGTAAATGATGATGACCCAGATATATCAAATAGTTTTGATTTAGTTGCACCTGGAGGTTTTGCTGAACTTTGCACTGGCGGTCAACGTGTCCACGAATATAATAAAATGGTTGATGTGATTAAAAAACAAGGATTTAACGTAGATTCCTATACTTGGTACCTTAACTTATTCAAATATGGTATTCCACCACACGCTGGATATGGTTTGGGAATTGAACGACTAACTTGGTGGTTGTGTGGTAATAACAACATAAAACAAGCGATTATGTTCCCAAGAAATGTTGATATCCTTAGACCATAGGAGAAAAAAGACTGTAAATCAGATTTGCTTGAACGGTAAAGTATTAAAGAACCAATTGAAAATAGAAAGTGAAATAACGAAGAACGAAATTTGGGCGAATTCAACAGCAATAAGTTTAAGAAATTTAATTTATTATCTGGAATTGAAACTTGCCCTAATATCACTCTTTCACAAGAGTCTGAAATAAGAAAAGAATCCCTTGGTGGAAGGGATTGCCGGAAAGATGTAATGAGAAGGACGTAGCGTCACGTTTGTCCTTAGAGGAAAAATAAAGGTGGCTAGTAGGTTCATTAGAAATGATAGCGCGTGAGAAAATAATAGAAAGGTCTGCAGCAGAATTCTTTGAAGCAAATAAAGCAATTGCAGGATTTGATAATCCTACCAGATCTACTTATACAAGTATTCGAGAACTAGTAGAAAATGCATTAGATGCCGCTGAGAAAGGGGGAATTCTACCTGACGTTACTGTTAAAATTGAATTGATGTCTCCCGAAGAAATCGGCGAACTAATGGGTATTAAAGATTACAAACCAGACGAAGAATCTGGAAGTGAATTCATTAGATTATCAGTAAGGGATAATGGTATCGGCATTCGTCACGCTGATATTCCAAAATTATTTGGAATAGTACTCACAGGTTCAAATTACGGGGAACGACAATCACGCGGTCGGTTCGGCCTAGGAGCAAAAATGGTTTTAATTTATTCTCAATCAACCATTAGAGTTCCATTTGAAATTAAATCACGATTAGCTCTATCTAAGAAGAAATCAGCAGAATTTACAAGTCACTATAAATTGTTTATTGACATTGTTAAAAATGCTCCTGAAATAGTTGATTCAACAAAATATACTGGTAAATCGAGGAATCAACTGAAGGTACATGGAACCGAAGTTAGCTGTTGTTTTGCAGGTACATGGAGACGATCAAAAAGATATATCTTTGAGTATTTGGAGGAAATGGCTGTTATTACACCCTATGCCTCTTTCACTATTACAACTCCTGATAATCCCGATGAACCTATCCTTCATAAAAGAACTGTTGATGACATTCCAGAGCCACCTATAGAAGTACCTCTACATCCAACTGGAACAGATATCAACCAAATAAAAAGCGAGATTTCTAGAACAAAATCAAAAGATATGAGGAACTTTTTGAAAACACATTTCCAACGAATCGGGGATAAAACTGCTGCTCAAGTATTAAAAGTATCTAAAATCTCTCCAAGCAAAAGTCCACTGAAATTAGATGAAATGGAGCTTCGAAGATTAATTCACGAGGGTTTTACCAAAGTCAAATTTTTACCACCTGATGGCAAATGTCTATCACCATTAGGTCATGAAAATTTGTTAGTAGGTTTGGAAGATGTATACAGTCCCGAATTCACTTGTTCTGAGGGCAGACAACCTTCAAGCTATAGTGGGCATGCTTTTCAAGTTGAAGTTGCCATAGGTTATGGCGGAGAAAATATTAGCCCTCCTTACAAATTAATCCGTTTTGCGAATAGAATTCCTTTACTTTTTGGTGAAGGAAACGATTTGATAAAGAAAACAATTGAGGGCATAAATTGGTCCAATTATAAGACCAATCTCAACAATGACCCAATAATATTTGCAGTATCGTTAGTTAGTACAAAAATACCCTTCCCTGAAACAAGCAAGGAATATATTGCTGAAGTAGATGAGATTAGACGGGAACTTCGGTTATGTTTACAAAAAGCAGGAAGGAAACTAATGAGTTTCCAAAGAGCTTTGAAGAAAAAAGAACAAGCAGCAAGAAGAATGAAAATCTTCGACAAATACGCCCCTACTGTATCATCAATTGTAGGCCAAATGCTTGGAAAAATGGACGAAGATGAATTTCCATATATGTTCAGTTCCACACAATTCAGTAATTGCTTGAAACAAAGAGATGGATCGGTGTTTCTCCCAAAGAATCCTATACCAGTTGAAGCATTACCTATAGATTCAATTGAGGGTGTTAATCTTGAAAGATACGATAATCAAACTCTACAAGATCTCATTTTAGTCGATGATAAACAAATGCAAGAATTAATTTCTCTTGGGTTATCCGAAGAAGCATTAGATCAAGCAGAACAAATTTTACGAGCTATTCTCGAACTGCCTGAACTTGCAAAAGATGAATTGGTAGAATCTGTGAGTGCAAAAGCACTGGATGAATTTGCTCGAGAGAGAGGAATAATTGAAGGTATGAATATATACGAAGGAATGGATTCAGTAACGACCCTTCCTGGTGTTGGTCCTGCAACTCAGAAATCACTTCGAGCTCGAGGTGTTAAA
>DAOUWQ010000086.1 GCA_030667035.1 Candidatus Heimdallarchaeota archaeon
CAATGATCCCTAAAATAATCATCCAAACTAAATCATCAGTTCCTTCCATTGCTCCAAAAATAATTCCAAGAACACCTAATATGAAACTTGGTATTATTAATCCAAGTGAACCAATTGTGATACCAGCTCTCGTATACTTGTTTTCCTTTGGGTTTGGGGACATTAAACCGGTTACAATAGCAATAATAAAACCAATACCTGGTAGACAAGTGAATCCTAAGATACTTGCAACTAAAGAAATAACTTCTAAACCAGAACCTTTCTCTGTACTTTGCGTTTTGTCTTCAGCTGCCTTCTTACCTTTACCGAAAGCTTTTCCACAACCATCACAAAACTTTGCTTTTGCTTCATTTTTTTCACCACAGGATTCACAATATTTGACATTTTTTGACATTGGACAATTCACCATCTGAAATACATTGATTTGTTTAATCTTAGGTTCTATTCTTTAAAAAATTTAAATACTTTATGTTTCAAAATCGATTATAAGCATAGTTCGATTAATAAATACAAAAAGAAACTCGTATAAAATCTTTTACTTTGTTTACACTTCTATTATTCTTTGTTTGACTAATTATTGAATTAAAATCGCCCTTTTTTTTCAAAATACTTTTGAAGTATATCAGCATACGTTGAAAAGTTAATTGATTTGCTTGGAGAAACTTGAAATGGTTGCTACATGGCTCGGTACAATTATGATTCTTTTACCATTTATTGGTGCATTATTATTATTAATTTTAGCAAAATGGAAAGCAGATACAACCGGTATTGTTATGTGGTTGGCAATGTTTGTCTTGGCTATTACTCTCTTCCAAACAGATGCCAAAGTTTCATTTCTAGCTTCTATTGTTGGATTTATCAAATCTTTCCCGATTTCATTTATGGTTTGTACAAGTATTTTCATGATTACATATATGCAAAAAACTGGCGCGTTACAAAGGATCGTAGTTGCGTTTAAACGATTAGGTGGAGAAGGAAAAAAGCCATTTCAAATAATGTTCATTAACATTGGATTAGGTTGTTTTTTAGTCTCGATTGGCGCAGCACCAACAACCATGCTTCCTCCTATAATGGCTGCTCTGGGTTATTCATCTCTTGCAGCTGTTGCTTTACCTTCTATTGGTTATGATCCACTAACTACTTTTGCACTTTTAGCAATTCCAGCGGTTATCTTTCAAGGTGAGATGTCAGGTTTATTCGATCTTACTCCAATATTTCCTACGTTAGCAGAAAGTTGTTTTACATTTTCATTGTTTATGCCTGTAGTTACTGTAGGAATTTCTTTGGGAATGATGTTTATTGCTGGAGGAAGAAAAATGCTATTCAATAAGAGAGCTATTTTGTTTGCTGTCGTTGGAGGTTTAACTACAGGAGGAACAGCTGTTTTAGTTAACTTTTTAGCAATGACATTCAAAATGGATGGTCTAGTTCCATTAACAGGTTTATTTGCAGGTCTTTTAACTTGTGGAGCAATGATGTTGTTAGCAAAAATGCTTAAACTCAAAGTCTTTGATAAAGATAATTTAACAGAGGAAGATATCAAGATTGAACAATCTATGCCACTCTGGAAAGCATCATTGCCTTGGCTTATTTTAGTAGTTTTGTGTTCAATAACAAATTTCATACCTCAAATATATGATTTCTTATTTCATACTCTTTCAATGCCAGTAGAAATTGCCGGTTTCGCTCCTGTTAAATTACGCGTATTTTGGAATGCCTATTTTTGGGTTCTAATTGCTACTCTCTTATCTATACCATTTTTAGGTACAAAAGGAAAATTGAAGGATATTCTTAATACTTGGGCAAAGAGATCAATTAAACCCATTTTTGCAGCAGCAATCTTTTTCTCAGTAGCCAGTATTATGACTTCTTCTGGAGCAACAGGCCTTCTAACTGGAGAAGGTACTTGGGAAATTGCTACGGAAAACAATATGATAAGTATTTTAGCAACTGCTAGTGCAGATATTTTTGGAAAGTACTATCCTCTTATAGTTCCATTTGTTGGCTTACTTGGTGGTTTTGTAAGTGGTAGTGAAACATCTTCAATAGCAATGTTTACTGGTTTTCATTTTAACACTGGAAATCAATTAGGTATGGCTAATTCTAGCATTTTAGTATTGGGTGCCTCCAACGGTATTGGTGGGGGATTAGCTAGTGTTCTTAGTCCAGCTAAAATACAAAGTGCAACAGCAGTAATAGATAAACAAGGAATTGAAGGTGAAGTAATTAAAAAGACAGCACCTATTGCTCTACTTATGGTTGCAGTGGTTTCAGTTATAACCTTATGTTGGGCGAACGAATTCTCTGTAGGACAATGCTTCGCAACAATAGGAATTGCATTAGGAATACTTGTCCTGATAGGATTAGCTGTTTTTGGTTTTTCCAAATTACGTAAAAAACTATCAACGAAAGAGATAAAATCAGAGAAAGCTGAGGATGAGGAGGAAGATTCATGATAATCGATATTATGGCTTATGTTTCTGTTGGAATACTAATTTTTAGTTGGGTGATTTCAATGACAATGGACTTCTTTAAGAAATTCTACGAAAAACAAGAAAATACTTCAGAAGCAATGGAGGAAGCGAATTAATGGCTGGTGAAACCATTGATTGGGTGACCTTTTCGGGTCTAGTAATAGTTTTAGTTATTGGATTCATTTTATTGCTATTTTTAATTTTAGATATTCCTAATTTTATAACCTCTTTACCATCGAATAGAAAAAAATTCAGTGAAACTGTTGTCGATTACTTTAAAAAACAAGATAAAAAAATCGATTAAAAAAACAATTACTAGTAACAAAAAAACAAAAAAAATAATTTTTGGTAGACGCTGCTACCATTTTTCTCCAATATTTTTTAACCAAATCATGGATACTTTTTCAGCTGCTTGTTTGAAAGCTTGTTCATCTCCACCTTTACCAATTTCTAAGGTAGAGAAAATCTCTTGAGTTATATTAATCAATGTTACAAGCACTGATTCAGAGGATTTAGGCATATCAGGTGACGATAGAAGATTCTCCAACTTTTCAAGAATAGAATTGGTTATAATTGTTGTATTCTTAAATTCCTTCTCAAGTAAGGAGGTAATAGCATATTGAGTTAATTGTATTGTTTCAATGAAAATCTTCTGATTCTCTGGAGGCATTTGAGCGATCATTTCTTCTATAGTGAGGACTTCAACAGGTGTAGTATCAACAACAGGTTCTTGTTGAGGTTCAATTGGTGCAGGTTCTTGATACTCAGTTATTGGTTGTTCTACTGTTTGGTGAGTATAGGTGTCTACCGGTTCGTAAGCTTGTGGTGATTCTTCAAGTGTTATTTCTTCAAATTCACAATCATTAGCTAATTGCATTTTATCACTTATCCCAAAATGGCTTTCAACGAGAATCGATGCTCCTCTAAAAGTATCTGGGGTTAAGAGGGGGTCATCTGTTAGAACCTCATCGTAGTGAGTTTCGAAGTTTTTGGTGAATTGAATTAATTTGGATTTATGAATTGGTTTTATCTTATTAACCATTAAAACTGAATCTCCGAAGTTACCAGGGCAAATGAGTACTCTTTTCTGACCCAATTCAACACTTTGGATCTCCATTTTGGATTTTTCACCGATTATTTCCTCAAGAACACCACGGATACCCGTCATAGCTCCACCGAATAACATTTCATCTTGTATCATTTCTGGATTATTTACCATATAGACACAAGGGAGACCGTTTAGCACATAAGCAACAATGACAATTTCACGTTTCCAGCCCAAATTAACCGTTGTTTTTCTGATAGTTATTGAGAATACAACGATTAATACGAGTGCGAGTGCACTGCCTGCTGAAACGTAAATCAAGTTGTAGTCTTGCAATAACCAAGGAATGACTGATGCTTCTATTAATGCAATATTGTAAATTTGACTAACGCTATTTCCAGCGTAATCAGTAACGGTCAATGTGAAAGTATATTGTCCTAAACCGAAGTCAGAAATATTGAGAGTAATTCCATACAAAGTTGATTGTGTACCCACATCTTCAATATTGAGAATATAGGTTTGATCAAAATCTGTCCCTTGAATTCTTAAGGTAACACTAGCGACTCCAAGGTCATCATTAACCCTAGTTGATAATGTAATATTATTCTCACCGTTTGGTTGATCTATTTCAATGGTATGAAAGTCCGTACTCGTTGAATCTAGTGCAGTATCACCTATTGTTGAAATACCAATAAATGTGGGGGCGTTTTTATCTACTACAAAAGGATAGATTTCAGATACTTCTCTGCTTTGAGCATCGACAAGTGCAACAGTTAATTCATGATCCCCTATCCAATCGTTGTAGTAGGTATTATCGATATCAATTGGTACTGTAAATGGAGTGAGTTCCAGACCATTGTGAGAAACAATGCGAAGTAATTCAGTATCGTCTACTAGAATGATTATTTCTGCAATTCCTAAACCGACGTCCGATACTGTGAGATTGAAACTGAAAGTTCCAGTAGCTGAATAGTAATTTTCAGGTAAATCGATAGAATATTCGGGGAGTAAAACATACACTTGAAGAATTATTGAGGTTGCCTCATCATTGTTAGCAAAATCAAAGGCTTCTACAGTTACTGAAATATTTCCTGCTAAATCATCAAATAAGAGATATTGTGAATTCTTACTTGGAGACCAAGTGTATTCTATAATTCCATTTATTTTAACATTATAGAGGCTGATGCCACTGCCAGTATCTGAACCAGTCCATTCAAGATAGACGATATTTGTATAAATAAATGATTCATTTGTGGGGTCATTAATTATTATTACAGGTAAAGATTGGTCTAAAGTTATCAACCTAAAATCGGTATAATTTATATCTGGATTCGTAGTCACCGCAACGATAGTAATATTTTGAGCTAAAGCACTTATTGCTAAAGTCAACTCGTAGGTGTCTGTTGTGTTGCTAACTGAAATGACAAACCCCTCATCAAGATAGATATCAAATCTAGTAAGATTGTCTAAATTAGATACTATCCATTCAAAGGTTACTTGTGTATCTGCAGTGTAGGAACTTGTTGGAATTGGATCTGTAATAATCATATTTTTTGCTGTTAAATTATGAGTAACAATAATTGAATCCTCAAATTCATAACCCATAAAATCTATTGCTTTCACAGTAATATTGTAATCCTTTTCGATTGGAATGGATACGACTGTACTCGTCACTGTTGCATCTGTGATATTGAGTGAAAATACTGAATCAATAAATACTTGATAATATTCGATGCCACTGCCATCATCGGTACTATTCCAGTAAATGGTTACAGTGTCTAAACTTGTATTGAAGTTATTTACTGGAGATAAAATTTCAATAAATGGATTGCTGTTGTCAACAATTACTGTGATTACATCTTGGGCATAATTTCCAGCATCATCGTAAGTTGTAACAACGATATCTTTTATGCCTTCACCATTTAGATCAACAGTTGCTTGAGTGCCACCACCAGTATATTCGGTTGCACTGTTAACAGTTACTTCTGAATAGTCGACACCTGTTCCACCAATGTTATCCTCACTTTCCCAATAAACGGTTAGCGATGATTGTGTAGTCATTAGTCCCGTTTCTGGAGCGGTAATATTTACAAACGGATTTTTAGTGTCTCGAGTAATGATTATTGAAGCTGTTTCAGAATTACCTGCTTCGTCAAAGGCAGTTACAGCTAGAACATAGTTATCATCAATTTCTAAAGCAATTATCTGTGAATTATTATCAGTAGTGGCATTCAAGATTCCATCTCTTTCAATCTCAAAATAGTCTATTCCACTTCTACTATCATCAGCTGTCCATTCCAAGGATATTGTAGTTGTTCTTACTGCTGAACCATCTGTAGGAGAATCAATAACGATTGTAGGATTTACAGTATCTTTGATTATGAAAATAGTGTCTTGCCCAGTATATCCTTCATCATCAATAGCTTGAACAGTAATATTATAGATTCCATCGGCTAATAAAGGAACAACATATGTTTCTGCAATAAGTGACTGAACAGGAGTACCATTTCTATAAATATTATATATATTGAAGTCACCGTTGCGATCATAATGGGAATAACTAATTGAGATACTAGCAGTATTTGTAAAGGAATAATTCGTTGGAGCAGAAATCGTTACTTCCGGAGCATCTAGAGAAACAGTTACTGATACAGTGTCACTAGCGACTTTTCCTGTAACATCAAATGTAAATACTTCAATATTGTTTAATCCCTCAGCAAGACTAAGAATGACACCTATTTGGCTTCCTCCAACTCTGGCAACTAATGTAGTTGTATTGACATAAACATCAAAATGATGTATCGCAACATCATCTGTAGCATCCCAATCAATTTGTACTGAATTTGATGTTTTCGTTGAACCAGTAGCTGGACTGGTAATCGAGATTGTAGGAGCCGCAGTTTTACCAAAAGACATTATTTGTCCAAAATTATCTCCAAAAACAACTTCTTGTTCAGTATCTGCATCAATATCATAACATGCCATTGAATCTTTTATACCTGGAGAAGAACCAAGATCACTCGTCCATTCAGTTGTAAATGATAACACATCACTACCTGCATCTGTGA
>DAOUWQ010000286.1 GCA_030667035.1 Candidatus Heimdallarchaeota archaeon
GCTCTCTTTAGAGCGGGTGAATCATTTACACCATCACCGGTCATTGTAACAATTTCACCAAGCTTTTTCAGGGCATTGATAATGCGCAACTTGTGGTGATGATTAACTCGAGCGAAAATATCTGTTGTTTGAACGATTAGCTCAAGTTCATCATCGGTCATCTTATCTAGCACCTTCCCTGTAATTGGAGTGGTGCTTGTTGTAAGGCTTATTGAACGTCCAATTGCTTTTGCAGTTTCTACATGATCGCCAGTAATCATAATAACTCGAATACCAGCAGCTTTTGCTTTGAGAATAGCCGGACGGGATTGAGTTCGTGGTGGGTCAATCATACCAACGAACCCTACAAATGTAAGCTCTCGTTCTACGAGCTCTGATTTTTTAGAAAGTATTAATTTTTCTGCTTCTTTATCAGTTATTTCTCTAAAGGCCATTCCTAAAACCCGGTAGGCATAACTCGCGGAATAATTTTCACTGTTTTTTACAATAGTTTGTTTAGTCGCCTTATCAAGTGGGTTCACAGTATTATTCGAAAATTTATTTATGCATAAATCAAGTAAAATGTCAAGAGCACCTTTAACCATTATAGCATATTTTTCGGTTTTACGATTTTTCACAATAACACTCATACGTTTTCTATCACTATCAAAGGGAAAGAGATATTCTAAAGACCATTCAGATTGAATGGTTTCCATCGTTTGTCCTTTCTCAGCAAGAATTAGCAACGCAACTTCTGTTGGATCACCAAATATTTTGTAGGGATCACATTCACCCTGTTTTTCAATATCAGCTTCATTGGCTAAAGCACCAATTTCTATATTTTTAAGAAGAGTAGAATTTGTTAGAGATTCCCTTTTTTCTCCTGTTTCTTTAGCAACTATATTTCCTGAGCTGAAATAACCATCGCCTGTAACACTATACTTTTTATCCAAAGTCCAAATTAACCTGACTGTTTGTTCATTTCGAGTTAGGGTACCTGTTTTATCTGTACAGATAACAGTAGCTGAACCAAGAACTTCAACCGCAGGCAATTTTCTCACAAGAGTATTTTTCTTTGCTAAACGATTAATCCCTAAAGCCAGAGATAGCGTTAGAACAGCGGGTAACCCTTCTGGAACTGCTGCAACGGCTAATCCAATAGAAAAAATCAATAAAACTGCCCAACTACTTATGCCAATTGAAAAGATACCAATAAGAAAGATAACTACCGAGAGAATCCCAATACCAATTGTTATTTGTTTAGCAAGTAGGTCGAGTTTCTTCTGGATGGGAGTATCGTCTTGTTCAATAGAAAGTAATGAAGACGCAATCTTGCCTAATTCTGTAAGTAACCCCGTGCTTACAACAATACCCAAACCAGAACCATTCACAATCGTGGTTCCTTTGAAAAGAGTGTTTTTTCTATCAGCCAATTGTGTATTTGAAGGGAGAGAATTCGTATGTTTGGTAATTGATGTAGATTCGCCTGTTAGAATGCCTTCACTCACTCTAATTTCATACGATTGTATTAATCGAATATCGGCAACAACTGAATTACCTGCTTCCAGAAAAATAATATCACCATGAACGACATCTTCAGAATCAACGTATATTTTTTTCTGGTCTCTAACTACAATAACTTGACTTTCAGAGAGCTTTCTCAAAGCACTAATAGCCTTTTCAGCAGAATATTCTTGATAAAAACCTAAACCAGCATTCAAGAAAACAACTATCGCTATTGCACTAACATCAATTATTGCTTCCATATTTGACTCAATAATACCAATTACTCCAGTTATAACTCCAGCAATCAAAAGAATAATTACAAGGAGATTCTTGAATTGACTTAGAAAAAGTTTGATGACACTTACCTTTTTTTCAGAAGAAACAATATTCTGACCATGTTTTTCAATTCGTTTATTAGCTTCCTCTGTAGATAATCCTTCAAATTGTGAGTCCAACAAATCATAGACTTCTTCTACAGTCTTATCAAAACCAGATACCATACAATAGAAAAACAATTGGATAAATAAAAACTATTTCTAAGATAATGAAATCCTAAGGTGCCCAATTTATTAAGGAAAACTAATTAAGTACAAATAGGCGATTCAATTTGAGAATCCTTGGTAAGATAATCATTTGAGGTTACATTTTTGACTCCTGAATTGAACAAATACAACGTATCCCGAAATACACCAAAAGAATTGACAGAGTTATTGGAAGATGCGAAACCAGAAGTTTTTCAAATTGGATCAAATAGAATTTGGTGTTTATACAATCCTGAGATATTATTTGCTAATAGCATATTGATTGAAGGAAGCGATGGAGTGATAATTATAGATACAGGTATTTCAAGAAAAGCAGGGGAATACATTAACTCCAAAGTAAAGGAGCTAATAGGCAAACCTGTTAAAGCAATTATTTATACCCATCATCATTACGATCACATAAATGGCACAAAGGGGTTAATTTCCAAAGAAGACGTTGAAAAGAACAAAATACCTATTTTTGCATCCAAGAATTTTATCATCGAACATACTTCGGAAAATATTGTCACCGGACCTGTTATGGCTTGGCGTGCAATGTACGGTTATGGAGCATATTTAGAGCCAGAAGAAGCCAAGGAATATATTATCGGAGGAATGATGGCTAAACCTTGTTTTGGCGAAGCAGCACATATACCACCAAATAGATTTGTGGATGAGACACTAGATATCAATTTGCTGGGAGTAAAAATGCATTTCTTTCAAACTGGTGGAGAAGCGGCATCTGAAATGGTTATCTATTTACCAGAGGAAAAAATACTATTCTGTGCAGATGAAGTTTATCCCTCAAATCCAAATCTTCATTCTATTCGAGGGACAAAACCTCGAGATGCTCGCAAATGGATTGAAGCAATAGATAAAATGCGTCAATTAGATATTGAGCATCTTGTTGGTAGTCACGGAAAACCAATTACTTGGAGAGAAAAAATAAAAGAATTGTTACTTTATTATCGGGATATAATTCAGTTTCAACATGATCAAGCTGTACAATACATTAACAATGGTTATACACAGAAAGAGATAGCAGAAAAACTGTATGAATTACCTGCCTATCTTGAATATCCTCCTTACAGTTCGAATTTCTATGGGCATATCTTACACAACGTACCAGAATTTTATGTTGGGTATATAAGCTGGTTTTCAGGTGATCCGGTAGAGCTTAAACCAACACCACAAAAAGAAGCAGCAAAACGTCTCATTAAAATGATGGGTGGTAGAGAAAAAGTATTTGCAGAAGCAGAAAAGGCTTTCTTTGCGGATGACCCCCAATTTGCTGCAGAACTGATAACATTATTGGTTAGGATTGATAATGAAGATTTTGAATCGCGACAATTGAAAGCTGCCTGTTTTAGAAAACTAGGATATCAACAGATAAACTCCTGGTGGAGAGCATGGTATCTTACAAGCGCACTCGAACTTGAAGGGAATATCGATATCCCTGCATTAACAGAAGAAAGAGCAACTATGATAAGAAATATCGAATTCGTGAAATCACTATCAATTGAGCAAATTTACAATAGATTCAGGTATTGTGTAATTCAGGAAGAAGCAGGAAATAAGCACATAATTATCGGACTTGAATTTAAAGATACTAAAGAGAAATTTGCTATGGAATTACGCCATAGTATAATTGAGTACCATGATGAAATCCCCAAAGAAAGTGATGCTGTTCTAATATTAGATAGAGACTTGTTGAATAAGATAATGGCAAGACAAGAAACGTTTGTAGGAGCAATTCTCAAAAGAAAAATAACAATCAAAGGTAAAAA
>DAOUWQ010000142.1 GCA_030667035.1 Candidatus Heimdallarchaeota archaeon
TCTTAACTTTTATTGAGATTTTAATAGATTAAAGTGAAGCTGAAATAATACCAATCAACACAACAAAATCCTTAACAGGCAACTCATCAACTTTTTTGCTTTGTGAGATTTTTTGCCCTTGTATTTTACAAAAGTTAGCAAAATTGTATAAATCAGCTGGCATCTGCTGTACTTCACCTTTCAAAGTATCAATAACTGAGTTGAAAATTTGAGCGGATTCGCCAGCATATTTACTTGCAGCAGCGAAGAATTTTTCAGCCTTTACTCTCTCTTTAATTCGAGCATATTCTTGAGCCTGAACTACGGCTTGGCATGATTTGAAAAATAACATTGAAGCCTTTGTATGTTCTCTTTTCTTTAAGATATATTCCCAGTCAATTAAATCATTTGAAATGGTAGGATATTTTTGATTGTGATCTACAAGATTATTGTAGTGCGAGGTTAGTCTTTCCCAAATGGTTATCATTGAATCGAACATTGCACCATGATTTTCGATAATTAGAACAGCAATATCACGAGGGATTTTTGTTAAATCCATTGTACGTAAAATATCTGGAAGTGTTCGTAAGAGATAGCGAGCAAAGAAATATTGATTTCCCGTTTGCAAAATTGTTGTTTCTTTCAAATGACTTTGAATAAACGTTCGACTAAACTCTCTTTCTATAAATTCTTTAAGTTCAACCATAACTTTTCCTTTTGAAATATTATCGAATGACTCTTTTGCACTTAAATGACTTTTAACGAGCGAGGTCAACGCTTTTGTAGCGTTTTTCTCTTTTAATCCTTTCAATCTAAATGATTCACTATTAACGATACTCAGCATTGATTTGCTTTTTGCAATCAATGTTTTTCTATCTTTAACAAAGGATGGCATTAAGAGTACTGAAATTAATATTTCTTGTATCTTCTCAGGTTCTTTCGCACAGAAGGAGTTCTTTATTTCAATGTCTTTTTTGTCATCATCCCAGTCTAAATGCAAGAAAGAACGGCCAATATTATCAATTCGGCCTTTGAATATTAAGCCAAGTCTTTTGAAACCTTTTTTAATTTCTTTCTGAATACGCTCAAATGTTAAAGTTTCATGTTTACTTAGAATTTTCAAATTCTCCAAAACAAACCCAACGGTATTTAAAAATGCAGATTGACTGTAGAATTCAATATTAGCTAAAGGAGCCTCAGATAAAGAAGTTAAGCTCTCTAATCGGGTTTTCAATTCTTTTTTGGTTAATTTTTGAGATGAAATTTCTATTATAGAACATGATAATGCTAAAAGAGTTGTGAATAATTCTGTGAACTCAAGATTTGATTCAATTTGATAAACAATATCCGAAGAAGATGTTGATTCTACAGAAACTTGTTTTAACTCAGCAAGACTATCATTGAAGTACTTATTAGCTAGCATAAAATAATCATATGCCTGTTGATGAGTGCCAGAAATTAAGGTATTTATTGCTAATTCAAGAAAATGTTCTCCACGAGCAAGCAAAGACTGTCCTTTACATAATGCAATCTCAAAATCAATGGTCATCAATAATCCAGGATCAATGGGATTTTTTACTAAAATATCGCGTGCTTCAGTAAAATAGCTCTCTGCTTTTGAGAAAAGACAATATCGAAGAATCTGATCATCCCACCAAAATTCTTCTTTTGCAATTGTGAGAATTTTTGTGTAGTGATCTTTGTATAATGTCCCTCTATATCGAAGATTCTTTATTTTTCTCTCGAGTAGAAACTCTTTGTGCTCGTTATTCTTACTTTTTTCAAAGGAGGCTAATTGTTCACTGATATTTGAATCAAAATTAATTTTACCAATATTTACAAATATCTTTAGGAATTCTTCATCGAACATTAGTTCTTTACCTAAACTGAACAAAATAAGATCCGAAAGCTCTTGTGCTTGTTTAGCGTATTCTTTAATCAAAGAAGGGTCTTTAGGACCATCACATATACCCTCAATGATAGTTTCGTAGTAGAGTAATGAAAGTGCCCTAGCAAAAAACTCGAGCAGAATTGATTGATCTCGAGATTTTGTAACTACTTCAAGTGCCTTGGGGTTTTTTCGAAGGGATTTGATATTATCCATTAAAGTTTCTTGATATTCATAGCGTTCTAATCGAGATGCAGTAGCAATTTGACTTAAGGAAGAAGCACAACTTTTTGCAAAAACAAGCCAAATCTTGCTTAACTTTTCCATCTTGGCTCCTTCTAAGGAAGTAAGAATATCTTTTCGTAAAGCATCAAAGTCCACCAAACGATCAAAAAGTTGGTCATTTAGAACATCGAACAATTCAGATTTTGACATGCAATTTTTCCCCGGCACAATCACTTATTTGATTCATCTAATTACTATACGTTAAACTTTATCTAATTAAATAGTTCCCAAGAGGCAAATGGTTTTGTGGTCAATAATTTAACCATTTTTGCGTTTCTTTTAATAGTGTTCTTTTAAATCATAATAAACTAGATTAAACAAAGAGATTATTTAATATCATTCTTGAGTAAAATTGGTGCCTTGTCCAATGAAATCAGAAATTGAGAATTTATTTTCAGATGAAATATTAAAGCAAGCTGTCAATCTTTTTGAATTAGAGAAAGATAAAACAATGAAAATAGATTCATTTGAAAGTTTCATTTTTGATAGTGTTTGGAAAGGGTTGCCATGTATTTTGAGAATAACACATAGTACACACAGAAATATAGAACAAATAAAGGGAGAACTTGATTGGATAAATTATTTAGCAGAAAAAAATGCTCCTGTTTGTCAAGCGTATCCTTCATCAAATGGTAATTATGTGGAAAAAATCAAGCAACAAGAGTCATCATATTTTTTAGCAGCTATTTTCCAAAAAGCCAAAGGATTATTTTTGAATAAAAATAAGCATCTACTTACTGATTCTCTAATTATGGAATGGGGAAAATTGGTTGGAAAACTTCACAGGTTAACCAAAGAATATTTACCAGCAATTAAAGAAAGCAAGAGACCTGTGTGGAGTGATTACATACCTAAAATTGAAGAATATCTCAATGAAGAACCAGTTGCACTAAAAAGAGCAAAAGAAATCATAAAGACAATTAGATCTTTACCCAAAGATAGAGATTCATATGGTTTAATTCATTATGATATTCATCAGGCAAATTTTCTGATTAACAATGGGGAAATTACTCTCTTTGATTTTGATGATTCTGAATATAATTGGTTTGTTGCAGATATTGCTGTAATTCTATTCACTGCTTTATGGGCGAAATTGAATGGTGAAAAAAGCAGAGATGAATTCATCAGTGATTTTTTGATCAAGTTTTTGAAAGGATACAAACAAGAAAACGAACTTAGTAATTGGTGGGTAAACAAAATATCTGAATTTCTTAGAATGAGACACATCCTACTTTACGCAGTAATTATTAGAGAACGTAAACTGAATCCAACAGAATGGTCAAAGAAATTGATTGAAGAATGGAAACCAATGATAGAGAATAATATTCCATTTGTAACTCTAAAACTCAGAAAAATACCTTAAAATGCGTGTTAATTATGGAAATAGAAGAAATTTTTGGGAATCTTTTATTTATTATCATTGAAATTCTATATTACAGAAAGCTGGTTGATATAAAATGTCCAAGAAAACAGAAGTCCCAAAAACAATCAAAGTTGGGAATGAAAGATTTTCATTAATTAGTAAAGGAATGACCAAAAAAGAAGCGGAAAAGAAAGCCGAATGGCATCGATATAAGGGAAAGAAAGTACGTACCAAACAGTACAGAGATAAATACTACAACTATTCAAAGAGTAAATGATTCAAATATTGAAACGGATGAAAATAGGAAGAGCATTTTAGTACTTTATTCAATGAAATTCATCTGAAAAAACTTTATTTATGCTAATTTTACTAATAATTAGAGGTTTTAAACTAAGGATAGTATTTTGTAATTCAAATATAGCTAAAAATCAAATTTGCAGTAGTACATCAATAAACACAATACAATAATTACATTCGCAAACTTGAAGTGAAATACAAACGCTAACTTGTGCAAACCTAATCTCATAACAATACTGGAGGGTACTAATGAGAAAAAAAACTATGATTGGTATTTTTGGAATAGTAATTTGTTTGATGATAATACAGATTTCGCCTATTAGAGGAGCAAATTTTAAACGTAATGACCCATCGGGAGACGTAGCATATTATACAGATCATACAAAAGCTAGTTCGGGTTTGAATATTTATCCTGAAATTGATATTGAATCTTTTGAGATCGAAGGAGAAGCAATAACAATTACTTTCGGTGCAGCACCAATAGCCGATGAGAATCATTTAGTTAAATTTTCAGTTTTTTGGGTTGGAGATGATCCACTCGGCAACTGGACAAAAGGTCGATGGAGTGGTTTAGAAAACTATGTGACTACTAGAATTGAAAATAGCACAGGTGGAATGATAGCTGAGAATTCTCTAACAATTGATCCAGCAGGATTAACATTGGTTATTCCTATACCGAATAGTTCAATGATTCCTAATATATTGGATCCAAGGGCGATATATTTATTCACTTATTATTATGTGAATCAGGAGGATGGTGAATCTTATCAAGATGATATAACGTATGTTACAGGTAATTTTCCGGGTTTCACTTTTTGGATTACAATGGCAGGAATATCCACAATAGCAGTAATGGGATTAATAATTAAAAGGAAGAAAAACTAACCTTCTAATTATTCTTCTATCCTTTTTTTCGGTATGCAAAAGAAAAATAAACAGAACAGCATATTTAAAAAGAGAAAGCTCAGAAAATAAAACAATACGGGCGTGTAGCTCAGCTAGGTAGAGCTCTTGGCTTTTAACTAAGAGGCCGCGTGAGAATCAGGGTTGTGATCCCAGTTCCGCGAATTCAAATCGCGTCACGCCCGCCATTTTTTATTTTTTGGATAACTTTAATTATTGCTCATTTTTATTACATCTAGAGGTAAATTTTCATGAGTACTTTTGAGAAAGAAATCAGTGAAATAGAGGAAGAAATTCTTGATGAGACTAATACTGCAACACATAAAGAACGATTTAATATTTTTCGTCGCAATTTCACTAATCATGCACTTGGTGTGAGAATATTAGTAGGAATTCTTGTTATAAGCAGTATCATTCAAACAGGCTTGTTGATTGCGATTTTAATTCTATTAAATGATATTCTTACTCAGTTGTTGATTTAATTTTCTTTATTTTTCTTTTTTTTGAAAGGAAATATGATATTTAAGTCATTCACTGATTAAATTGTAACTGAAATAGATGAAATCTATATTATATTCTATCACGTGCCATTATTAAATGAATTAA
>DAOUWQ010000282.1 GCA_030667035.1 Candidatus Heimdallarchaeota archaeon
ATTCCTTGTAGTTTTGTTGTATAAGAAGAGGATGGTAAAACAATCGTTTCTCATGTATCAATAATGAAAGCTGCTGTAGAAATTGGATTAGCCTCTGACGAAGCTATGAACCCACTTATTGCATACACCGGTAAAATGGTACATGCTGTTTGGGAAAAATTTTAGTGAATTATAATTCATTAAAACTATTTTTTTATTTTTCAATAACAAGTATAATGTTAATCGCAAGCTTATTATAAATCCGTTTTTTCCTAAAGGTAAGTAAATTAAAAGGAATTATAATTATGCCTGAGATAGCCAATCAAAAAAAACCTCTATTAAGATTGTTTCAATATTCTAATGAATTTAAGGGAAGAATTTCTTTTGCAATAATTTTCTCGATATTTGGCAAATTATTCGATCTTGCTCCTCCTTTCTTGATAGGAATAGCAGTCGATATTGTTGTTTATAAAGAGGATTCGTTATTTGGCAGCTGGGGTTATTCGGACCCAAAATCACAACTGATTATTCTTGGTGTTGCTACTTTGATTATTTGGATAATGGAATCGCTTTTTGGGTATTTACAACAAATTGTTTGGCGAAATTTAGCTCAAGTTGTTCAACACAAATTAAGAATGAATACTTATTCTCATCTTCAAGAATTAGAATTAAAATATTTTGAGGATAGGCAAACCGGTGGGCTAATGGCTATTCTAAATGATGATATTAATCAGCTTGAACGATTTTTAGACAATGGAGCAAATAGCATTATTCAGGTGATTACTACAGTGATTACTATTGGAATTGTTTTCTTTATTTTATCTCCAACAACGGCTTGGATGGCAATGTTACCTATGCCTTTTATTTTACTATTTTCTTTTGGATTCCAAAGGCTTCTCGCACCAAAATATGCTAATGTCCGATCAAAAGTTGGCATTCTCAATGGTCAGCTTTCAAACAATCTTTCAGGAATTGCAACCATTAAAAGTTATACAACAGAAAAATTCGAAAGTAGTCGTATTGAACATCTTTCCAACGAATATCAGCAAAGTAACCGAAAGGCAATCCTACTCAGTTCAGCATTCACACCATTGGTCCGAATGATAATTGTTGTTGGTTTTGTTTTAATGCTTATTTTTG
The DNA here is from genome assembly GCA_030667035.1 of Candidatus Heimdallarchaeota archaeon. Taxonomy (GTDB): domain Archaea; phylum Asgardarchaeota; class Heimdallarchaeia; order JABLTI01; family JABLTI01; genus JABLTI01. Next base: position 1,120 of record DAOUWQ010000282.1, read on the forward strand.
CAGGAATTGATGCATTAAATGGCGGATTACTCATTGGCTGGTATAGCATAATGATCTTCTACACTCAAAGACTTCTTTGGCCTCTAACACGCTTAGGTGAAACTTTTGATCAATATCAAAGAGCAATGGCTTCTACAAATCGAGCCTTGGACCTTGTTGATACTCCGAGACAAATAATTTCAGGAAAAGTTTCCTTGCCAATAGAAAATATTCGAGGAGATATTGTGTTCGATAATGTTGGTTTTGCTTATGAGGGAAGACCTGATGTTCTAACAAAATTCAATGTCAATATCAAGGAAGGACAAACTATTGCTTTTGTTGGTGCTACGGGTTCCGGAAAATCAACAATAATAAAATTACTTCTGAGATTTTATGATGTGCAAAGTGGAAGGATAACTCTTGATGGAAACGGAATTAAAGAGCTAAATCTACAAGATTTGAGAAGAGGGATTGGTTTAGTAAGTCAAGATACTTTTCTGATAGATGGCACAGTCAAAGAAAATATTGCTTACGGAAATCCTGAGGTAAACTATGATGAAATGGTTACTGCAGCAAAAACCGCTGAGGCTCATAGTTTTATTTTGGATTTACCTCAGCAGTATGAAACTATGGTTGGAGAACGAGGTCAAAAATTAAGTGGAGGTCAAAGACAAAGAATATCAATTGCTCGAGCAGTACTAAAAAATCCTCCAATTTTAGTTTTAGATGAAGCAACTTCAGATGTTGATAATGAAACTGAAGCAGCTATTCAACGTTCTCTTGAAAAAATTATCGTTGACCGTACAACAATAATAATTGCCCATCGATTATCAACCATTAGAAATGCCGACCAAATCTTTGTATTGAGTAATGGAAAAATTATCGAGAATGGAACTCATGATGAGCTTCTCGACCAAAATGGTCAATATGCTTCTCTCTGGAAAGTGCAAACAGGCGAGCGAATACTCTCAAGCAATTGAGAGTGTTTAAATATTTATTAGAACCATTAACAAATAGTTTCGGTGAAATATAGTGAATCATTCAGTACGGCCAAAAAAACGACTTAATCATGTGATCAGCTCTTGGACATCCTTTGCTTTTGTCTTATTTATCTTCTACATTTTTGGAGATTTAATTGCAAATTGGTGGCATAATGCTTGGTGGGTTTGGTTAATTTTAGGTTTCTCTCTAATTGGAGCAATTTCTACTACTTTTAGATATTTAGCATCAGGTTCTGATAATTATTCTACACGAAAAATAGATAGTGAATATTCTTCCGCTACTGAAATCAACCATCAACAAGTTAATTCTTCTGAACAACAATATGACTCCAGAGAAGCAACAAAAGATTATACTCCTACTAGTGTTAATTTCTGCAAGAACTGTGGAGGAGCTATTGATAATCCCAGCCAGTTCTGCGCTAGTTGTGGAGAAGAATTGTAAATATTGAACACTTATTTCTATGAGAAATTCGAGTGTAGCAATCACTCGATCTCATGAAAATTTGAAAAAAAAAGTTTTTACTCTGCATCCTTAGACAGAAGGGATGTAATTGCTATAGCCGATATAACCTTTTTTTATTGTTACCTTATTTGGATCAAGAAATCCAGTATAGATCGTTTTATAGCTATTAGTAATTGGATTGTATTCTACTAGATTATAATACCCAGAACCAATTTCAGTTAATACAAATAATAGAATATCGGCTAAATCAATAAAATAGTCTGCTTTTAGAGTTTTTAAAATCTTGAATTTTGACCCTGTTGGTTTTCTTATTACTATGAAACTTTTTTCTGAAAATGGTTTTTCTTCTTGCCCTTCTTCATAACTTAAAGTTACTTTGGTTAAATATCGATTACATTTTGTACAAAGAGGTTTTAATTTACCACCATTGTCTCTTCTTTGAGCAATGCCCATTTTACATAAAGAATAGACTTGGCAATGGTTACAGAAATATACTCCGGATAGCTTTCTTTGTTGGAAACTTGTTATTTTCAGCATCCTTCCAAATGTTGGACAACTCAAGCAAGGGGAGTCACAATGGAGGTAGAGTTCTTTCATTTAACGGTTTCCTCGTATGAATATTAACCTCAACTATTACCTCTTTTCTCCTCAATTGACCCACTTGAAGCATAGTTACTATCTTTTAGATTTAAGTCTTTAGAAATAAACCTTATGAATACGGTAAATGCATTATTTACCTGTGGAGAATGCTAATGTCTGAAGCTAATCTTGTGAATAAAATTGCTTGTGATAATCAAAGTAAGAAATTAGGCAAAATTGTTGATGTTCGAGGGTCAGAAGAGAAAGTTTTGATACAAGATAAGCCTCATATAATAATTCTCGTTAAAACTGTTTTTTGGAAGAAGAATATTAAAATCTCAATAGAAGCTAAAAAAATTCTTCGAATTGAGGGAAAGAATGTCTTACTTAATACTACTAAAAGCGAGTTTACAAAAATAGTTAAGATTTTTTTAGCTGAAAGAAGACGACTTGCGAATGCAGCAAAGTTATCTGAAGCATCACAAGGTAATCAAGCTGCTGCATTAGTTTTTCGTTGGAGAGGAGGATAGAGCACTCTTCAGGGTTGTTTTCACCACTCTTTTTAACAAAGAATAAATATCTTGAACATATAGATTTGAGTATTATGAAATCTGACTGGCATAACAGAATTTTTGGTATTGATTGTATCGAAGGTATGAACACACTTCTTCCTGAGCAATCAATAGATGTTATTGTCAC
>DAOUWQ010000159.1 GCA_030667035.1 Candidatus Heimdallarchaeota archaeon
GCTGCCTTCTCTATCTCGAGAAGGTACCGCTATCCAAAGATGTTTTTAATTGAGTTTCTAGCTATTACATCTAGCAGCATGTTCATTTTAACACTCGTAATGTTCTCAGGGGTGCCCGCTGTTTTTGAAGGGATAATTCCTTATCCCCCACAGGGTGAGTTCATCATCCCGATGGGTAGCATGGTTATTTCTAATACTATGGTTATTACCAGCATTGTTCTGGAACGAACCAAGTCGGATATCCTTAAAGCAAAAGGTTCAGTTGAGGCAGCACTCACATTAGGTGATAGTTCAACAAATGCTGTGCGAACAATCCTTCGAGATTCCTACAAAGCAGGCTTAATACCATCAACAAGTAGAGTCGCTATTCTAGGGATTGTTTCAATTCCTGGCTTAATGTCAGGTATGATTATTGGTGGAGTTCCACCAATTGAAGCTGCTGTATATCAAATAGTTATTTTCTTAATGATACTCTCCTCTTCATTTCCGGCTAGCATTATTGCAAATGCATTGTTTACTCGTCAATTCTTCACAAAGGAACATCAGTTTGATTTGGTGTTCTTAAATCAACTAGCAAAAATAGAAGAAGAGAAAAATTCTCAAATAAAAAAGAATAAGAAAAGATTAGAAAAATGGAAAGAGAAAATGAGAAGGAAAAATAAAAATTAATTATTTTTCTTCTATTTCTTCATCTTTTTCACTATCATTTTGTTCCTCTGTCTCTCGTTTCTGTTGTTCTCTTCTTTTTCGATCCCTAATGAACGGTCGTCGGTATTTGAAGAGCTTGATCTTTGCTTTCTCGATTTCCTCTTGATAGTCTTTAAGTTCACGATTCTTGTGTTGCAAAGATACAAGAGAGAGTAATTCTTCATCTGTGTCTCGTATTGTTCGCCATTCTTTGTATCTGTCAAATGGATATTGTAACTTTATTCGTGCAACTAATCTGGATTTGTCTCCTTTTATCCATTCACTTTTTGACCAGATATTTGAAATTCTATGTTTACTTTTATGTTCTTTATTTCTTAGGTTCCAAAAGATTCTCAATTTATCGAAAGATAAGTAATGAAATTTCAGCAAGTCTTGGGGCGTTCTGGACTTCATATCTTCCCAAAGGTCGAGTTTGAATTCGCGAGTTCGGTTGATAGACCAACCCATTAGCAATATTATCATTGGAATAATAAGATACGAAAGAGCTAAGAAAAGAAAATTGTAAAAACTATTTTCACTAATTAGAGTTAGAAAAGTAAAATTCAGCACTTCATATCTGGCAAGTAGAGTAACAGTATAGAATGCTATAATTGCTAACCACATAACAATATTGAAAGCAATATTGGAAAAGAATCGAAGGAAGAAATTTGATCTGATGTATTCTCTAAATGCATGCCAGGATCGATCTATTAGAAACCAAGGGTTTTCTTGGGCTGAATCTGATTCATGGAATGTTAGTTTTTCTTTTGGTACAAAGACAGTTTTATAGTGAAAGAAATCAAATTGTGCGCCTTCAATTTGCCATTCATCTTTGACATTTTTACCGAGGAAAATAAGTAGTGGTGCATAGTCCATTGGATGCGAAAATCTCTCTACAAATGATTTTTCTCCTCTGAGATAAAAATCTGCTCCAATAATGAGCACAACTAATCCTAGTGCCAAAGTTAACCAGGCACTAATTGGTATCAGAGCGATCCATCCTCCGGCATAATCTGCTAAATCAATAATAGCATATTCTAATGCTGTAGTCCATAGAAGTATCCCTGGTACAACAAATCCTATCATACTATCTGGCACTGTTTTCCAACTTTTAATTCCATTAACAACACGTCTATACATCCCTTCAAAATAGGTCCATAATCCCATGAGAATGAATATCAATCCAACAACTAGCAGAGCCGCATAGATTCTTCCTCCACTACCTTCCTGGACAGGTAGAAATTCAGTGGAAAACTGCCACAAAAAGAGTGTTGAAATAAAGAATGGTATACTTAAGAAAATGAATTGAAACGGAAATAATTGTCGTGTCCAAATAATAAAATACTGTAAGCAAACTTTGACTGCACTATCTAGATCTTTATTATCAGCAATAACTCTGAAAAACGATCCGCCACCAATATTCCATCGGTCGAGTTCTGTCTTTAATTCTTGTGTTCTTAAGGTAAGTATTGGTCTAAATCTTCGTTCTAAACCAACTGCTTCCTCAGTGATATCAAAATCACCATCGTTCAAGTTTAAGTAAACCTCAGCTCCTTCTTCGGGTTTGAGCTTTGCAAGACTCTTCTTTATCGCTTCAGTCGGCCAATTGTCAATATTCTCATCAAATGCATCTGTAAGCTTTTTTATCTTTGACTTCTCTTGCTGTTTTTTCATCAATTATCAATCCGGTTATACATCTATTTTAAGGAGAAAAACGAGAAAATCAAATTATACCATTTTCTCTCTTAGTTTCTTTCCGAGCTCATTCTCAAAAGTTGCTAACATACGAATTGCTAAATGAGCTGCATTCTTCCCATTATCAATTCCAACAGTAGCAACAGGAACGCCAGAAGGCATCTGAACAATTGAGAGAAGAGCATCCATTCCACCTAACTTTGCTGAAACTGGTACACCAATAACTACTTTCTTTGTTTTACTAGCACAAACACCTGGCAAAGCGGCTGCTAAACCAGCGATGGCAATAATTACTTTTGCAGGAGTCTTTGCGAGATATTCATCAAGCTCTTTTGCATTTCTGTGGGCGGATAGAACAACAAATGTGTGGGGGACATCATATTCTTTCAGCACACTAACAACTTTATCAACGATTTCCATATCAGATTTTGAACCTGAAATAATTGCTACAACTGGTTCTGTCATACTTATCAATCCGTGTGAATGAATTTGTAGATTCGAATGAATGTAATAATTCCTATTACTTTAGTTCACTCTCTAATTATTGAAAGTTTCCGATGAGAAAAAAAGGTTTTTATTGATTCTTTCGTAGAAATTTCACTAGCTCTTTACGATTTTTCGGTCCACTTCTTGCACCAATTTCTTGTATACAAAGAGCTGAACATGCTGCTGCAATCCTTCCGGCTTCTTTTGGTGTTTTTCCTTTTGTTAAAGCATAGAGCATTCCCGCTGAGAAAGCATCCCCTGCTCCTGTGGTATCAACAACAGGCACTTTGAAAATAGGAATATTATCCACGCCTTGTTCGCTATAGATAGTTGCTCCTTCACTCCCTTTTGTAATAGCAATTATCTTCCCTGGTTTTTCTTTTATAAAATCAGAAGTGATGACATCTAATTCATCTTCAGAGCATCTAAATATTTGTGACATTTCATCACGACTTCCAACTATTAATTTTGCATGTTGTGCAAGTCTAAATGCTCTGCTTGGATTTTGGGCAATAAGAGCTCCTGGACTCATTGAGAAATTAATGTCTAAATCACTCTCTAACAGAGCTTCAATTGAAGCGACATTTCTCATATCAGAAAGATGTGCCCATTTTGCTTTAGATAATACATCTAAAGGCAGATCATCCAATGACAATAAATCTGCAGCCCCACTATAAGCCATTATCATTCGATCTCCCTCTTTATTTACACAAATATAACAAGAACCTGTGTTGACTGCTTTATCAATAATCACTGTATCTTGAACATGTACTTTCTCAAGAGCAAGATCATCAAGTAAAATATCACCAAAATTATCTTTACCAATTTTTCCTGAAAAAGCTGTTTTGAGACCAAGTCGACTACAAGTAACGGCAACATTTGCTGCTGCTCCACCAGGCATTAATTTGAAATCTTGAACGAATGATTCTCCATCTTTTTTTGGAAATTCATCCACAAGTGCTATCATATCAACTAATACTGCACCAATAGAGATAACATCAAATGTTTCTGGCATATCTGTTCACCAAATTCTGTTGTAGATTACACTCACTTTTTCTTCTTTAAATGGATTTTGTTCTTCAGTACACATCTTAACTTATTATACCATTATTATTGGGAGGACGATTTGGTAAAGTGAAAAATACTGGTATTAGCAAACAAAATCCTGCGATTAATATGAACATTGGAGTTAGGAATCCGTATGGCTGAGGGATTGCATCATAAAGTAGTCCTGCAATCAAACCTCCAGGCAACCAACCTATGGTTCTGAAAATGGCAATTGAATTATACACTTTACTTTTTCGTTTTGATTCCACAGTAGTGAAGAGTGATATTGTTGAAGGTATATACAATGCAATTGATAACCCTAATACTATTCGTGATACAATTAATATCCAAAGATGTTGTGGGAAGAAGACAAATACCACAACTAATCCTGCCCAGAATAAACCAAAAAGTTCAGATGTGAAAAGAAGAGCTCGAGCACCTAATTTATCTGCAAGCCATCCTGATGGGAACATAGCTACAAGCACAGTAACATTTGTTGCAAGGATTAAATTACTAATATCTAAATCATTTAAAGCATTTACACCTAATAAATCCGCATCTAGTAATCCTGCCCAATGAACACCCAAACCAATAGACCAGAAGGTAGCATCTAAGAAAAAAGCAAATGCCACTCTTAAGACCCATTTATCCTTAAACGTATCAACAAACCCTCTTAGTATTCCCTTCTTTTCCTGTACCTCTACTCGAGATGTTGGGATTTCTTCAGATTCATTTGATATTTCAAAATCCTCTTTGGGCACTTCTTCTTGTCCTAATTCATCAAAAGATTCTGTCCATTTATCTTGTTTTACTACTTTTGATGGGTCAGTAATAAACAACAAAGTAACTAGTGCAATAACCATTACAACAATTGAACTATACAAATAGAAGAATGATCGCTCACGATTTGTAAACAATATTATGGTACTAAGAATAACTGGAATAAGTGCGGAAACAGTAATTTCACCCACTCGACCAAAAAAATTCGTTAGAGAAAGGATCTTTCCTTTTTGTTTATCGCCTGCAGTTTCGGTTAGCATAATTGAATTTGGTGATTCACTAAGTGAAAAGGCAAAGCTCAAAATCATCACGGCGATAATTACCCAGATAATTTGAGTTGGTCTGGAAATAAAAAAGATATAAGATGCCGAGATTAAAACCAAACCAATAATTAGCACTCGTTTGTACCCTATTAAGTCATTCAAATAATCGGCGAAAATTAA
>DAOUWQ010000327.1 GCA_030667035.1 Candidatus Heimdallarchaeota archaeon
CAAACCACCAAAACCTCAAATCTTTCTAATTCCTTTTGACGGAGGAGAAGCTATCCAATTAACGAAATTACCAAATGGTGTGAGTAATTTTGAATGGAGCGCTGATGGCAAGAAAATCGTTTTCATTTCTAGATTAAATAAAGAAGAGCTAGACGCACCTTCAGAAGAAGAGCAAAAAGAAATGCTCTCTGATGAAATTGCATTGATGAAAATGGAGAAGAAGATACTTGAGGAAAAGAAAATAGAACCAAGAGTAATAACTAGAACTGAATATCGTGCTGGAATTTCTTATAAAGATGATAGAAAAGGACAGATCCATGTTATTGATCTTGAAAGTAAAAAAGTAAAGAGATGGACAAATAACCTTGAAGATGACTATTCTTTTGCCTATCTTTTACCTGATAATTCTTCTGCTGTAACAGCTCGTCAAAAACCTGGAGAGGGCGACGAAACACGAAATTGGGAATTAGTGAAAATTTCTCCGAAAGGAAAAGTAACCGTAATAGTCAAAGATCACTATGGTTGGGGGCTCTATTTTGAATTATCTTCTGATGGTACAAAAGCAGTATCCACTGTTAGTGATGAAAACCTTGGAACATTAGCTCAAGAAAAGTTATGTATGTACGATCTTGCAGATGGAACACGAACAATCTTAGCTCAAGAAATCGATAATCACAAAAATATGGCTATTTGGTCTGAAGATGATCAATACATCTATTTCACAGTTCCTGAAAAAGGACAAGAAGCAATTTGGAGAGTAAATGTAACCACAGATGAAACAGAGAAAATAGTCGGTGGAAATAGGATCATCGCAGGTTTTGATATATCAACAGATGATGAGTGGTTAACTTATCATGCTTTACATGTAAATGATCCATCAAAGCTCTATCGATATCACATACCATCCAAGAAAGAAGAATTGCTTGATGTACCAAATCAGAAATTCCTTAAGAAAAAGAAACTCGGAAAAACAGAAGAGGTTTGGTACTCTGGAAATAATGCTGATTACAAAATACAAGGTTGGATTCTAACACCACCTGAATTCGATGAAAATAAGAGCTATCCACTAGCCTTAAACATGCACGGTGGTCCTCACGTTATGTGGTCAAGTCATCAAACGATTCCAATGTTCCATGAATTTCAATTGCTAGCTGCTGCAGGATATGTCGTCTTTTATTGCAATCCTCGTGGTAGTGATGGATACGGTCAAGAATTTTACAAAGCAATTGAGAAAGCGTGGGGTGATGATGACTCCCAGGATATTCTTAATGGAGTTGATTTAGTTGTTAAAAAAGGCTTCATTGATGAAAAACGAATGGGTATTACTGGAGGATCCTACGCTGGGTTCATGACTGCTTGGATAATTGGTCATGACAATCGTTTTGCCGCTGCAGTCAGTCAAAGAGGAGTATACTTTTTATCGAGCTTCTGGGCAACAACAGATAATGCACGAGTACTTATTGATGATGAATTTGGAGTATCTCCACTTGAGGATAACCCATTTCTTTGGGAACGATCACCAGCAGCCTATGCTGAAAATATCACTACACCACTAAGGATAATTCATAGTGATCAAGATTATCGCGCTCCCATACCCGATGCTGAAATGCTTTTCCAAGGGATAAAACGCTCTCATCCTGATTTGGATGTTGAGTTAATTAGGTATCCTGGTGAAGGTCACGAACTATCGAGATCAGGCAAACCAACTAGACGTCTAGATAGACTGGATAAAATTATAGAGTGGTTTGATAAATACTGTCAACCAGAAAAATACAAATCTAAAGAAGAGCAGAAGAAAGCGACTGAAAAATTAAAGAAAGAAGCTTTTGAACAGCTTAACGAGAAAATAAAAGAACTTAAGAAAGAAAAATAATTTTTCTTTCCTTTTTTATTCTTTTTTTTATTCTTGACCATTTGGTTCTAATTTCTCGTAACCATGTTGTTCTCTGATGAAATCCCAATATTTGTTAACTCGATTGATAATATCATCAGATATTTTGTGCTTATTTGGGGTGTAAGTTGCTTGAGATTCAATATATTTATCGAATCTTTCTTTTGTATCCTCAAACCCATCTATTCGCAAATCCTGGTAAACTTTCTCTATGAAATGCATTGGTTTTTTAAGAAATTCTTCATATTGAATTTCTACGAGATTCTCTTTAGGAATTAAATTTCGATCTTCATTGAATTTTACATACATCTCTTTGTAATTTTCCAAAATTCCTTCCTGTAAATCTTCATCCTTCCAAGTTTGCAAAGCGTAAATTGCAAATACTTCTCTGAAAAATCTTAGTGTTGAGGAATACATTTCGTATGGATTGCGATAAATATGAATGAATTTAGCCTTTGGATACATATCCAAAATTGTTTTCAGTCTGTAAGTGTTAGCCGGATTTTTAAGGAAAAGCATTTTCCCCTCATACTTCAAGGTCATCTTTTTAACAAAATAATCATATCTTTTTCTCCAATTTACCAAGTCCTTAGGGGGACATTTATCGAAGGAATTGTATTGAGAATAGAGTTTGAAATTCTTTGGAAAGATGAATCCATTATAAAATCCAAATTTATCAGTAGCACCTATAGCATATTCTTCTTCAGTTGGTTCATCGCTACCCATAATTACATCATCCATCGGTCTGCTTTCAGGTAGGGAGAAGTCTAAAAGTCCTTTAGTAAATTTCTCAAATGCTAAGAAATAATGTGGGGCATAAGCTTCCAAGTTGGATACGTAACCTTTACTTTTATCATGAGCAAGAGCAGTTATTAGAAAGGTTGTTCCGGTTCTATAATGACCGATAATAAATAATGGATCTGTTTTAACTACTGTTTTTTTGATTTTCCGGTTAAAACGTATTTTCTCAATCCATCCTAATGGAACTGTTAACCACGCTAAGGTTATTGCGTACCAGAATCTGGGCCAATATTTGATGTGTATTCTAAATTTGTTTTGCCATAAAACACGGAAAATATTGGACATAGTAAAACCTGCAAGAGGTTCTTCTTTGCAAACTAAATGTATGTATTTATTTTCATTCATAATGACGTATCCACCTGTATCTATCCGTAATGGTTTATAGGTCGCCAAACCTAGGAGAAGGAAAACGTTAGTAAATATTAATTTTATGTCTTAATACTGTAAATAAGTAGAAAAAAAGGAATTAAGCTGAGCTTTTGGGCTCAAGCTTTTCATAACCGAATCTATCAAAAATAAAACTACATTCTTTGTTTACTTTAGCTATTAATTCATCTGAAAATTGGTATTTTCTAGGTTTATAATCCTTATCTGCCTCAAGATATTTTTGCATACCTTCTTTTGCTTCTGAAAATCCTTCAATTTTCAAATCAGAATATACTTTTTCCATAGTTTCGAGAGGTTTTGTTATGAAATCCTCATAGCGAACATAAAGAATATTTTCTTTAGGTATATCCTTTACGTCATCATCTATCTTCTCAAAAAGTTC
>DAOUWQ010000163.1 GCA_030667035.1 Candidatus Heimdallarchaeota archaeon
TAGGACACATAGCAAAAAATGCCCGAATAATATAGAATATTGCAGCAACATAGAACGTATTAGCTAGCATGATGCCTACGGCAGCAGGAATGACCAAAGCCCAAGATATAACAATAATAATTTCTTTACCAATTCTCTCTGCAAATAATCCCATTATTATATACCCAAATGTAAGTACGATCCAAAAGATACAATTCAACCAACCCCACATTTCTGTTGCATTGACGTAAACCCCGGATAAAAATCTTTCATAAATATACCACCCAACAAACGGTATTGCCACACCACTTGTGAAACCCATTAGCATTCTCCCAAGACCAAAACTAACTTGCACACCTAAGATAGATTTTTTGTCTTCTTTTTTATCCGAAAATTGAGTGAATTCATCTTTGCTGTCTTTAGATAATTTTTCAGCATATTCGATTTCAGCTTTTGGAGTATCTTCTACAACTAATTTCAAAGTAAAAATTAGTATTAGAGCTACAACTGCAAATCCAGCCATTATTGTAAAAGCCCAATCAAAATTTATTCCTGGTATTGTTAGCATATACATAGAAATAAGGGGTGCTATAGCATTAGCTACTCCTCGTGTTGTTTGGTTTGCTGTAAAACCTCTTGTACGATCTTGTCCCTTTTTAGTTTCATTTGCTATGAACGTATTCGTTGAAATCATCATCAATTGCTGACCAATTGCAAAGAGTGCATAGAAAACAATTGATAAGGCAAGAAGTGAGACTCGAGTAAAAACCACTGCAGAAATAATTGTACAAATTAATCCAATGACCATAGTTGTTCGCTTAAATTGTATATCTACGACGATACCTAAGAGAAATACAACAGCCATAGCTGCGTATCCTCCAATAGCTAGGATCAAACCGTATTCATAATCAGACCAGTCCATAATATCTTCTGCAAAAGGTATCAGTAAAACCCGGAAACCTTCGCCGAAGATTCTGTAAAAGAAATTAACTATCAGAATGTTGATTAGAATCCCTTTATGCGTTCCACTACCATTTAATCTTGAGTAAAATTTCTCCTTCTTAGGTTTGGAACCATCCTCTGGCATGGATTGTTTTAAACATTCAATCAATTTTTAATGTTTTGGTATAGTTTAACAGGTTGATAAAAAAATGAAATCAAGATGGGTGATACCATCTCAAAAAGAGAAATAAACTAGATTTTAGTAAAAGAATGAATTGTTTTTTGATCTAATTTTTTAATTACTTCTATAAGAAGTAAAACACATTTTTCTACATCTTCAAGATCCAAAATGCCATTATGAGAATGAATGTGTCTTGTTGGTATACAAATTGCTAAACTTGGGGCACCTGCGCCAACAAGATGGATTGACCCCGCATCTGTTCCTCCTCTTGCTATCATTGACAATTGAGTATCAATTTTGTTTTTCTTTGCAATATCGAGAACAAAATGTTTTAACCGTGGATTTGGGAGCATTGAACCATCTGCAGTTAAAATGGAAGGTCCTTTGGACATTTCAGCAGGAACACGTATTTTGTTCACACCTGGGACATCACCAGAAATATCAACATCAATTGCAAAACCGACATCAGGTTGAATCAATTGAGCGGAAGTTCGAGCACCACGAAGACCAACTTCTTCTTGAGTTGTAGCAACACCATATAATTGGTTTGGATGATCAATCTTTTCTTCTTTCAAGCGCTTAAAAACTTCTGCAATGATAATTGCTCCAATGCGATCATCAAACGCTTTCCCAATCGCTAATTTGACTTTCTTTTCTTCTTCTTCTCCTGTCTTTTCGTTCTTGATAAATTGTGTTCTTTCGATTAACTCAAAAAAGCTATCTGGAATCATAGGGTCGCCAATTTGTATTCCTAGTAATTCGACTTCTTTTTTACTCTTGCAACCAACATCAATGAACATATCATCTTTAACTACTACTTTGTTTCTCTCTTCTGGTTTCAAGATATGGGGTGGTTTAGAACAAATGATACCTTTGATTTTTGTTCCATCTCTAACTCTAATAATAACTCTTTGACCAAGTAGTACTTGATCCCACCAACCTCCCAATTGATTGAATGCTATAAAACCATCCTTGCTTATCCCTGCAACGATGAAACCAATTTCATCGATGTGTCCTGCAAGCATAATTTTTGGTCCTTTATCTCCTTTCTTGAAAATAATCGAACCTGTCCGGTCTTGAATAACTTCATCAGCAAATGGGCTAATATATTTCTTAACCATTTTAGCAATCTCTTGCTCGAATCCAGATGGACCAAAAGCATTTGTCCATTTCTCAATAGCTTCAATGTCTAGTTTCAAAGAATAGTCTCCTGTTTTTTTCTATGTAAATACAATAAATAGTATTTTAAAAATCTATTGAACATTCAAAAATATTTGATTGACTTTCAAACTTAAAAGTAACAATTTGAAAGCCAATATGGCAATATATGCCATATTAAAAAAAAATATATTGATGTAAATTAAAGACAACTTACAATGCAGAAGCTCTTTGAGACTTTCATAGATCGATTACCGATGGATACAAGAGATAGATTAAAATCTGCAATTTCACATCAGAATGAACTCAATCCAAATGATCGACTGCAAAAAGGTATCATTGTTGTTTTAGGAGAAGTACTAAAAGATTTACAAGAACTTGAGAAACTTCTCACAATGAAAATAGATATTTCTGCAAAAGGACCCTTTTCAAAGAAAAGGGGAAAGAAGAAAGCTCAAGAGAAGACTGTTTTCATCGAATCTGAAATAGTCGCTACAAAACAAATAGCATTTCAAATTGCATCGCTGAGTTGTTATTTAACTCAAAAAATGAAAGCAACAGACGAGTATAAGGCACTCTTAAAACAAATTGATCATCCGTACATTGAAATGTTTCTTGCTTATTTCAATGAAAATCCTGCTAACTACAAAGAGACTCGAGAGACCGTTGAACAGCTTTCACATGTTATAGAGAAAAGAAATGACTTTACTTTAGAACTGAAAGCTTATGTTGTTGCTCTTCGCACTTGGGTTTATGGGCAACAAGGAGATATAGCAGTTCTCAAAGAAGGATACAAATACATCAAAATGCGCTTACCACGAGTTGATAATATAATTGAAAGTCGCGGATTAGAAGATGCCTCAACAAATTGTATTTGGTGGATGCTCCATTCAGGTGTTGAAGCAAATATCGAGGAGATGATTGATTTTGTTGAACCATATGTACTAAAGAACAGAATCTATCAATCATATACTGATTTTCTGAACCTAAAAGGAGCTATTGTATCTTATTTTGGCAAAAATGAAGAAGGAATAAAGTGTTTTGAAAATTTGATGACTGAATACGAGAATGTTCATGACAATTATCGACTTTCAATAGCAATAGGCAATCTTGCAGAAGTATATTTTGAAACCGGTCAAATTATGAAAGCTAAAGATATGATGGAACGTGCAATTTCACTCTATAAAGAATCAACTGGTGAATGGCCGTATCTCTATCTAACTGAAATGGGCAATATCTATTATGTTGTTGGTGATTCACGAGCAGAGGAATCTTTCCTACATGCTTATGAAATCCAACGAAAAGAAAAATCTTTGTTTAAAGCATTCATTATGTTTGAGTTAATTCACTTTTATTTACGCTCTGAAAAAATTGACAAGGCTCAGCAATATCTCGGTGAATTACAAGCTCTAGCAAAAGAGCTTGAGATTCTTTCAGTAAATGCTCAAGTAACTTATCTGTTGGGATATTCCGAGTTGCTTGATCAAAATTTCTCAAATGCAATTCGACATTTTCAACAAGCATTAGAATTGGCAAATCAATCAAAGGAAAATGGTCTAATCCTCTTGAGTAATATTCTGCTGACTTCAGTTTATCTTCAGAAATATAGATTAAAAACAGAAACAACAATTTTGAACCTTGCACTTAATCACATTGAAATGGCCATTAAATTAGCCCAAGAAAATCAGCACAATCAAATTTCAGCTATTGGTCTTACTATTCGAAGTGCCATACACGCCGCAAAAGGTCTCTACAAGAAAGCACAAGATGATTTGAATCAAGCAAAAGAAATAATGGAGGATATTGATTGTGATATTTGGAAACAATACTTTTCGAATATTGAAAAAGGTATCAATAAAGCACAAGAAGAAGGACAAATTGTTCTTGATTCTAATAGTATGTTTAAATTTGTATCTCCCCAATTAAAATCAATTCTTTCTTTCAAATTGATGGATCGGAAACAAATCGAATCGGAAATTATCGGGTTATTAGTTATATCAAAAAGTGGTGTACCTGTTCTCTCAAAACTCCAGAAGAGTGTGACAACAAATCAATTAATTCTCTCAGGATTACTTACTGCAATCAATCATCTTTCTGATAGCATAATTGAAGGACAAGATAAAGGACGATTGCGAGAAATACTCTACGATGAATTTTGGATTGCCGTTCAACCAATTAAAAATGGATTAGTAGCAGTAATCGCAACAGAAGCAACAGCTGAAATTAGATTATGGGCAAGCGTTATTGCTGATCGTGTAGTAGAAGTACCGGTTGTTATTTCTGAGTTCACATCACAATTAGAAGATAAGATTAAGGATCTTTTAATTCAGATGAATATAAAGTAATAGTGAATCTTATTTATTGTAATAGTCTTCTTAGAAATTATTATGATCAGAAAAGCAACAAAAGACGATATACCTTCTTTGATTTCTCTTTGGGAAAAAACAGATCTACCAATGAAACCAAACGGGCGTGATAAACCCGAAAATCTAGAGAAACAAATGCAGCAACCTCATATGTGGGTCCTCGTTGCTGAGGACAATTCTGGAGAAATTGTTGGTGCAGTTATTGTTACAAATGATTCACGAAAAGGTTGGATAAATAGATTGGCAGTCAATCCCCAGCAAAGGAGAAAAGGAATTGCAAAGAAGCTTTTAATCGCATCAGAGAAATCTTTGATAGAAATAGGCATTACTGTTTTTTCTGCTTTAATTGAAAGCAATAATATCGCTTCAACAAAACTTTTTGATAGTACAGGATACAATCACATTGAAGGTATAATCTATTACGCAAAAAAAATACACCCTTATGACTAAATAAAAAAAAATAGTTTTGGCTTCAACATTTTATGTTGATAGCAA
>DAOUWQ010000452.1 GCA_030667035.1 Candidatus Heimdallarchaeota archaeon
GGACGATGGAATCACCATATTCTGAGTCTCCCTCATAATTAATTTCATAATCTGCTGGACAGAAGAAATGAGTGTCTACAAATGTACCAACAGTAAGATCTTCAATCGAATACACTACATCAAACAAACCGCTAGTATTTGTTGTGAAAGCATGTGGTATTCGTTCATAGTCACCATCAATTAGATACCAAAAATCGAAATCCATATTTGGTACAATATTTCCGTCATCATCCTCTACAAGAATTGTCGTTGTTAATTTTACATCTGAAGGGTATCCAGGATTATTTCTATAATTTCCTTCTAATTCTATATTTGACCAAACAATTGTTTCAGGAGTAATTAACAAATAGCTTTCATCGAATGAAACTTCATTTACTTTTGCCAGTAATGAATAATTATCTGTTTGTAAATCGAGTTGAACGTCAATTGTTGCTGTTCCAAAACCATCACAGAAACAAGTTCCAATAAGATTCCATAAAAGACCATCTTCTGAATATGAAAATTGAACCGTTGTTCCAATAGCCGGAGTTAATGATTCAGTTAAAACAGATGCTTGAATAGTTACTTCGTCTTGATATGCAGTGGATGCAGGATTAACTGTAACATAGAATTGTTCCATAGAAGGTATGACACTTCTGTATACCGAGCCATAACTTTCTTTGTAGAATATTGATCCACCATACCAAGCAACTAATGAGTGATCACCAGTGGCTATTGGTGTCCAGGTTGTTGTTGCTTCTCCATCTCCATTCACAACCTCATTTATTGCAATCTGATTTTGTTGAGTTATGAGATAGAAATGGATATCTGAATTAATTTCTTCAAACGCACTTCCTGTCCAGTTGTAAAGTCCAACGTTATCTGGAGTGTCGTCTGATTGGGTAATTTCAAAGAATGTTGAAGAGGTTGAAATCGTTGGTTCTAATATAAAATAATAATCAGTAGCAGCAGCTATTTCTAAGGAGCCACTTGTTCCAGAATAGCTGAATGGTACGTGCAATAATTGTTGGTCTATGTGTGCACTGTCTCCAATATCTTCAGAGATAAGACCTGTTTTTAAGTCCGCACCCGAAAGGCTATTTCTAATGTAGAAATTGACATCTTCTCTAATGGTTGGAGTCGCATCAATCACAAAACCAAGAATAGTCATTGTTACTGGGATGTTAATTTTTACTGCGACTTTATTTGAGTAGATTATGTCAGAGGTTGTGTCATTTTCTACTTTATAGAGCTCAAAATCTAGAAAATCAACTTCACCAGAGGAAACACCGTTGCCTACAGATGTAGTAGTGCTTTGTAAGGATACATTTGTTCCTTCTACTATTGGTTCACTCTCTGAAAGAGTTAAGCTTGTATACGATGGAGAAGTCAAATCCGTAGGAGATATATCATCACCAATTGGATTATTTTGTGCTTCTTGTTGAACTTCAAAGTTAATGAATCCATTTTCCAAATCTTCATTATCAATAATAATTTGATATTCTTCCGGAGAAGAATCTCCAAATGTGTTGTTTGCAGATACTACTATCGTTAGGATATAGAGTGCAATTATGACTAGAGCTTTCTTTTTCAAATTTCTACAACCTCAGATGATTCTAATTCATTCTCATTCATCTCTGGTGAAATTTTCCTTTAAAAGAGCTAAATGAGCAAATAAACGAATCTTTATTCTGTGAGCATTTTATGTTGGCTGAAAAAGAAAATCAATCTCTCTAGCATTTTATCGGTATTTTTACATTCAATAGATCTTGGGAAGATATTCATATTATTGACTCGATTATCTAGAATTATCCAGGCACCAACATCATTTTCTGAACGCAGCATTCTGCCTAAGCATTGTCTCATTGTTACTGCTGCTTGAAGATAATTCATGTAATTTGTTGCCTTTTCTTCTCCCCAAAATTTGCTGTATTCTTTAATGATCTCCTTTAAAGATCTTGAAGGAGGAGGATATGGTAATCCTGCAATAATAACTGAAGAAATTAGAGAGCGATCATTTTTCACAAATTCAACACCTTCTGATATTTTTCCTCTTGCAGGAGCAACAAGAATTATTTTTTCTTTGCTAGAAGTTACTAGAGAGATAAGTTTAGAGACATCTTGATTTGGTCTCTCAAAATATTGTGTATTAACCAAAGTTGATAGTACTGCTGATACATCATAATTTGGAGTAAAAACCAATGTGTGTCCTGGGATTTTATCGGCGATATGTTTTATTGTTTCACCATATTTGATAAAAAGTTCTCTTGATCTTTTTTTATATTTCATTGTCAACTCGGGATCACTTGTGGTTAAAATTAATCTATTGTGCCCTAATTTTTCTGAAAACACAGAAACTTTGTGAGCATTGGTCACACCTAGAAATTCTGCAAAATGATTTAGTGGTCGAAAAGTTCCTGATATTAGAATTATTTGTTTTGAAGGTTTTACTGAATTGAGAATCGTTCTTGGATCTTTCAAGTAAAGCGTGAACCTTTTCTCTGCTGTTAAATAGCAATAATTTACTCTTCTCAGAAATTCAATTACCTTAAGTGCATAGCTTATTTCTCGGTGACCATTATCAAATCTCCAAAGGAGATGTTGTCTTCCCCTATTTTCTAAATCTTTCAGTATTTTTTCATCTA
>DAOUWQ010000351.1 GCA_030667035.1 Candidatus Heimdallarchaeota archaeon
ATACATCCCAATGCTTCTATTTGGGATAGGTACACGAAGGCGGAAAGTAATTCTCGATTTGCGAAAGGAGTATCAAGAAGAACAGAAGGAAATGACTGAAAAAATAAGAAAATTACAAAAAGAGCAAATGTATGCCGTTGAAGACTTGACTGATGATACTGATACTGTAGCGGAACTACAAAAGAAAACAATTGTCGAACATAAACAAAAGAAGAAGGAAATGGTCAAAGAACAAAAGGAAAAAATTAGGGAAATGAGACAGGATATCATTAACAAGAAAATTAAGAAGAAATTGGAAGAAGAATATGATTGATCGATAAAGTTTAATTTTTGTATCAATTTTCCATTTGAAAACAAATTTTTGTTATTCGTTTGTTCTAGCACTACTGTTGCTAGGTTTAAATAGTTGGTTGCTCCAAAACGTCTCGTTTGATATTGGAAAGTGATGTGTTAGCAATATGAGTAACGTGGGTGAATATGCAATTGTTGTTGAGAATTTAGTTAAAAAATATGATGATTTAATAGCAGTAAATAATATCTCCCTAAAAATAAAGCGAGGTGAGATTTTCGCTTTTCTTGGTCCGAATGGAGCAGGGAAAACTACTGCTATAGAAATTCTTGAAGGCATAAGAAAAAAAACCAGTGGGAAAGCATTCGTTTTAGGAAAAGATATTGACAAACGAAAAGAGCTCGACCAAATAAAAAAAATCATTGGAATTCTACCACAAGAATTCAATACGCATCTAAATTTAACTGTTAAAGAAAATCTTAGATTTTGGAGTAGAATGTATGGAAAAAATATTCCAATTGAGGATTTGATTGCATTAGTTAAGCTTGAGGATAAAGCTAATGTACAATACAAAAATCTTTCAGGTGGATTAAAACGACGATTAGGTATTGCAATTTCGCTTGTTAATGATCCTGAATTAGTGTTCTTAGATGAACCAACAACAGGTCTTGATCCTCGTGCAAGACGAGAAACTTGGGCGATCATTGAAAATCTCAAAGAACAAGGAAAAACGATTTTTCTGACAACTCATTATATGGAAGAAGCACATGTTTTAGCAGATACTGTTGGAATTATTCACAAGGGAGAAATAATGGATATTGGTACTCCAACTGAATTAATCGATAAGCATGGTGGTGCTAACAAGATAATTGTTAGGTGTAATGATCAAGAAACTCGAGATCAAATTCATAATATTCTCTTTGAGATGGGTCCTATGGAAAATGATGAAGGAGACATTGTTATTTCTGCCAAAAAGAAGGGAAGTATATCCAAAGTAGTTGATTTACTTGAAGAAAATGATGTACCCTATTCTGATATTGTAACTCAAAGACCGACTCTAGAAGATATTTTTCTTGCTCTAACAGGTGAGATATTGATCACTTCTACAGAAACAGAGGATAAATCTTGAGAGTGAAGAAATGTCTGAACAAGAAACCTTCGCTAGGAAAACGTATTTGAGTATTCGACGAATTTATGGTCTAACAGTAAGTACAGCATTACGTTGGGTTCGTTCAGGACCTGCGGTGTTTTTCACATTTATCTATCCAGTAATAATGATTCTCTTGTTTGGCTATATTTTAGGAGCAACAGATGATACTTTGTATACTTTGAATTACTTAAATGAGGATGTATATCAAGTCGGTGATAATATCTATCCATTCAATCCTGCAAATCAAATTCTACAAAATCTAGGATTAAATAACGATACACTTGCTGAAAGTTTAAATCTAAAATTGGTTCAAGTCTCTATTGAAACTTCATCAATTACTTACAATGACTGGATGAAGGATAATGATATTCCCTATCTCTTGGTCATTCCATTTGGTTGGTCTGCTGCTGTTAATGAATCCAAAGTTAACGCAACTGCTCCTCAAGCATTAATTGAATACTATTATGACCCCTCGTTTACATCTTCTGGTATCGTTCAGAGCATTATTGATAATGTTTTACAAGAAATGAACTTAGCTGAATTTAGTATTCCAACAATGATGGATATTGTTGTAAGTACTACACCTAACAGAGAAGGATTAGACTACATAGATTTCTATGTTCCAGGTATGATTATGGTAACTATTTCTACTTCCAGTATGATGGGCATGGTTTCGATGGTAACAGAAGACCGACAAAGTGGGAAAATAGATAAATTTGCTGTATCTCCACTAAAAAAATGGGAATGGGCACTATCCCATGGATTATGGCATACTCTAACTAGTTTTGCTATCTCAATTTTAACAGCTCTAACAGGTTGGATTGCTTTTGGTTTTCAATTATCAACAATTCATCCCTTAATGATTTTTGCTCTAATATTTGGTTCAATGACTTTTACTGGATTAGCTTTGGTTATCTCCAGATTTGTTAAAAGACCTGAAGCTGCTATGGCTGCAACAATGACTTTTGTTTTCCCACAAATGTTCCTTTCTGGAGCGATTTTTCCTGCAGAGATTATGCCTGAATTCATGCAAACAATTGCAAAAATCTTTCCACTTTATTATGTAAGTGAAGCAATGCGTAATATGATGTTGGAATCAACATTTCATCTCGCGTGGGTACCATTAGGGATTACCATTGGTATGGGTATTGTGTTCTTCATAGTAGGGACTATAATTACCGATTGGAGGAAAGAATAAGGAGGAATAGCTATGGCAAAAGACACAAGCATTCAGATATCTAATGAGGATTCAAAACTGAGTGAAATAACTTTCCTTATAAAGATACATCTATTCCTAAGAAGAATTGGAGCATATATTACAGCAGCGTTCATAGACTTTAGAAGGTCACCTTTGACAATGTTCTTCTCAGTTGCCTATCCAATAATTTTGATTCTACTTTTTGGAGCAATTTTCTCAGATAGCAATTCCTCATTTTCTGCTTTCACAGTTTATGTGCAAAGTGAAGGAGATGAGGGATATGCGATTTCCCCCGTTCAGACGCTTAATTTTACGGATGATCTCGTTAATACTTTACAAACAATGAAAACAAATGACAGTGAATCACTATTTGATGTTCATTTTATCCCCTTAAAGAATGCACAGAATGAGGTCATTAATCCAGGTGAATATCTTGAGGAAGTTCAAGGATATATTTCTCTAGTAATACCCTATAATTTCACTCAAGAAGTACTATTTAACTCGGATGTTACAACCCTTCAAATAATACTAGATGAAAATTCTCTATCAGCATCGATTGCTCATAGTATTATAAGTAATGTCATCTATAGATTCAATTTAGGTGTTTCAGGTCATAATGAAACTAAGATTGGATTAGATACTTTTGATATTTATTTGGAAGAAGAA
>DAOUWQ010000346.1 GCA_030667035.1 Candidatus Heimdallarchaeota archaeon
AGACGATATCTTTGAACCCAAAATCTTCTCGAAGGGATTTATCAAGAAAAGCTGCTGCATCTTGAACTAAGGACCAGCATTCAGAACAGTACTGTTCTTTTCCTTGACAACCACAAACTCGTACAAGGTCGTAATCATTAATGTCTAAATCGAAACAAAACTCTCGAGATTCCCATTTTATTCGTTGAATACTATGTTGTTTTGATGGAGGAGTTTCGTAAACAGCTCCAATATACGAGAGTCTAAGTGGGTTTGATGCCATATAGTGGATCAATTCTCGAGTGTCTTTAAAAGAGATATTTCTGACAAAGATATTCCTCTCAAGTAGAAAAGCAAATTCTCTTCGATAAAAGGTTGATAATCCTATTATTGATATTAAATCACCTGGATCAAAAACCTCTTTGTAAAATCTTCGAATAAGCTCTGTAGGAACTTTAGGTTGCTTTTTCCCGTCGTTTGTTGTTTTGGTCATTTTTCTACCTCAGAGCTATTTCTTGTTCTCTTTACCCTTCTTTTCTTTTCTATCAGTTTGTTCTGGGAGAACAATTATTTTCTTTACCTTCGCTGCCCAAGTGGAATAACTTATTGGATGTGATACCGGTCTACAACCACGGTTGTATCTTAAGCTAAAGAGCATTGCACAAGCTTCACTAGGTTTATTATCAACAACTTTGCTCTCTAATAATCGTATTGCGTTCTCTGTCCTATTTGATGGATTCTTAAATTCTTTACGCAAATGTTTATCGATTTCTTCTACAGATTGATGCATAAAGGTGCAATAATATTCAAATTGCATTTTATTGCAAGCAGGTGCATTGTAATCTGTTTCTCCACCTTCCAATCCATACATGTGTCTAATGATATAACCTGGGTTACCATGGGCAAATTGCTCATAAGACATTCCAGCATTATCAACCGCGTTATTATACCAGAAATGTAATTGCTCATCCACTGACATACCCAATCGTTTTAGATATAATCCAAGCTGGAACCTTTCAGTGTGGTTCAAATGTCCTTTACTCATAATAATATTGTATAAATCTAACATACATTGAGGGAAGATGTCTTGTCGATTGAAGAGACTATAATCTTCCAGATCTACTTTCCCTTGAGCAGAAGCTATTGAATGAATTAACCGACCTATTTCATCTTGAACTTCTTTGACAGCGTTACGGGCTGTTCGATCCATTCGAGCACCGGTTTCTTTTATCCTTCTCCTTAAGGTTTCTTCAAAAGCAATTTTCACACCATTGGAGAAATCATCTACAGTACTGAGAACCCAACCATCACGCAAAAGCGCTGAACGAATGCTAACAACTTTTGGAACACAGGTAAAATGTAAACCCATAGCACCAGTTCGTCTATTTCCCATTTTAAAATCTTTGAAATATTTATTATCGATTTTGAATCGTGCCCAAAGATCTCTTGGACCAAGAACTTTTTCCTCGCCAAAAAAATACTTAGCAATAGCAACTTTTTCTTGGATTGTCTTAGCATGGAGATAACGCCACTCGAAAAGGTCACCTTCTTGCTCAATTAACCAACCAAAAATACGCGTATTGTCAGCAGCAGCAAGCCTAAGTAATCCATGACCAGCAAATTCTTCATAAATTTCTTGTTCATAACTTCCTCTGGAAGCACTTTGAGAAGGATACCAACGAGCACCTTGAATAAATTTGTTAACTCTCTCTCGAGCAATAATAGGCCAGGTTTCCATATCTATCTGAAATTTCTCCCGAGGGATAGAGACTTCATCTAAACGTTTAATCACAACCCAATCTGGAATCAACCGGTTATCCTCATCAAGAGAATAGAAAAGAATGTTTAATAAGTTAGCTGTCTTTTCTTTTTTTTGTTAACCCAGTTTCTTAGGTGGATAGTATGAATTATACTGAACAAATAAAATCTAGATGTGCAGAGCTAGAAGAAGAAAATGATTTTACTATTCTCTTTGCAGTTGAAAGTGGATCAAGATTATGGGGAATGGAAAGCAAAGACAGCGATTATGATGTACATCTTGTTTACTACTATCCAATCGAGAAATATCTTGAAATTCAGAAACCTATTGATACTTTTACTTGGATGAGTTGTAACAGAGTGATAGATCTCAATGGTTTTGATATCTATAAATATGCCAAATTGTTACTAAAATCTAATCCAAATATGATAGATTGGACAATGAGCGATATTGTTTATTTTGGAGACAAAAGTAAAATTAGTGAATTTATTGATTTCGCAAAAAACCATTTCAATCCTTATACGTTATGCCATTCCTATATAGGGATTTCCAAAAATGCCCTCAAATTAATTGAGAAAGGAAAAAATCATTACAAGAAATATCTCTATGTTCTTCGTGGTATTTTAAACGCTCAATGGTTGACTGAGAAGAAAACATTACCTCCTTTTCATTTTGAAACTGTTGTTAAGGAATTAGATTTGTCTCCTCAAATAAGAAAAAACATTTTACATTTACTTGAAAAGAAACGCTTAGCCTCTGAAAATTCTGAGGTAAAAGAAGCGCTAGACGTTATTCATCAATTTGCAGAGGAAAGACTGGAAAAGAGCAAGGATCTAATGGTGAAATTTTCCAGAAGAAAACCTGATGAAAGTCACTTTGAAACCTTCAATACTGTTATTCATAGAATCATTGGTTACAAATCAGAATAACCAAAATCAGTGATATGATTGTAATAATTCTATTTTTTAAACTAATGCTTTTCGCTTTTCTTCTATTCTTTTTCTCAAAAACATCAATGATTCCTATATATAGGAATTAAGTGAGGATTTATAACAAAAAATACCGATTTACATTCGGTTGATTAAAATGGGATATAAAAAAGTAAAAGACAACATCTATTTCTATACAGATCCAAACTTCTATGACGTAGTTGCGGGAGCAATTGAATTACCAACAAAACTGGTAATGATTGATACAGGGATAAACCTGATAGAAATTAAAGAATTCAGAGAATGGGTAGAAAAAACTACTGGAAAGAAATTCGAGATTTTATTCGTAACCCATTTTCATGGAGATCACTCATTAGGTAATCAAGTTTTTTCGGATTGCCGAATTATCTCTCCAAAAATCCATCTTGAGTATATGAAGATGTTAATAGAACATTTTACTCCTGAAAATATTGAGAAAGAACAAAGTCGTTTGAAAGATCCTCGTGCTTTGGAAGGCCTGGAAATTACTCTTCCCACAGAAACTTTTGAGGGCCAGTTTGAAATACAAGACGGTGATGTAAAAGTTATCATTAAACATACAGGGGGACATACAAGTGATTCTTCATATGTCTACTGTCCAAATTATAAGGTTCTTTTTGC
>DAOUWQ010000211.1 GCA_030667035.1 Candidatus Heimdallarchaeota archaeon
ATTCCATTTGTTAAAATTCATAAATATCCTGCAAAAGGTAATAACAAATATTGGGGATGTCCGGTTCCAAAAGAATGGAGTATAAAGTCAGCTTCGCTTGAGATTGTAGAACCAACAAATAAAGCAAAGATACTGTGCCGATTCTTTGAAAGCCCTTGTTCAATAATTCAACGCTCAAAAGCAACTGCTAAAGACGGGATAACAGCAGAGGTAATAATTCTCCCTAAAGGATTATCTGAAGATGAAATGAAAGGATATAATCTAAAAGGTAAATTTATTCTAACTGATGACCCAGAATTGAAAAAACTACGTTTGCTTGCGGTAAATAAACTAGGCGCAGCGGGAATTATTTACGATTTAGTGAGTGAATTACCACCAATTAGAACAAGAGCGAACTTTCCAACAGCACGTAGATACACGTCATTGTTGTATGGAACAGAAGGAGATGAAGGAGATGCCTTTGGTTTTGTCCTCTCAGCAGAACAAGGAGATCAGCTTAGAAAGTTAATCGAGAGCGTTGAAAAAGAAGCAAAGAAAGATGGAAAAAAACAGAAACAAGTGAAATTGCATGCAAAGATAGATGCGAGTTTTTATGATGGGGAAATGGAAGTAGTCGATTTCACAATTCCAGGTAAAATTAAAGATCAAGAAATTATTGCTGTTGCGCACCTTTGTCATCCAAAACCAGGAGCAATAGATAATGCCTCGGGTTGTGGAACAATTATTGAGGTTGCTAGAACACTAAATTCTCTTATTGAAAGTGGAAAATTAGAAAAACCAAAAAGAAGCATAAGATTTTTGTTAATGGCAGAATATACTGGAACCTTCTGTTATTTAGCAAGCAATGAGAAGAAAATAAGGAATTTTGTTGCCGGTATAAATCTCGATATGGTAGGAGCTGACCCCGCTGCTGGTGGGGGAAGAACACTTATTATGGAACGAACTCACAACTCAAACCCTTCTTATGTAAATGATGTATTAAGCGCTATTTTAGATTGCACTGCACAGCAAATACCTAATTTTCTTAATAGTGGGTCGAGTGCACTATTCAAATTTGCGAATGATCGACCATATTCGGGAGGATCAGATCATGAAGTATTAGGAGATCCTGATATAGGTATAGCAACACCAATGTTCATACAATGGCCAGATAGATATTATCATTCTGGAGAAGATTCAATAGAAAAAGTTTCAGCAGAATTGCTTCAATTAATTGGATCAATGACTGCAACATATTGCTACTTTATTGCCAATGCAGAATTACCAGAAATACTTTGGATTATTAGAGAAATTACAAGCAAAGGGAAAGAAAGAATTACTCAATTTAGCAGACAGAAAACCACCGAGTTTTTACTTAAACTAAAAGAGGAAAAAGAAATTGAAACGAAAGAAGCACTCCTTTGGGAATTCCTTGAAAGAATAGAAGCCGAATTAAACTTCAGAAAAAAGATTGAATTACAAGCACTAAAGACAGCTTTGAAATTAATTACAAAGGATGAAGAGAAGAAACCAATAGATACAATGGTCCAAGAAATGTATCGAGCAATTGAAACCCATACAGAGAAAGAGCTAATACAAACCAAATTTAGCATCGAAGAAATTTCTAATGCTTTAAACATCCAACCAAAAATAAAAGAAAAACAAGAAGAACTTGAAGTTCAAAAGATTAATGGAATAATTCCAAAACGAGTTTTTAGAGGTCCAATCACAGGTCTCAGCTTAGGAGATTTATCATTAGATGATCTCAAAGAAATGAAAGAAGTAGATGAAGAACACAAAGGTATGCGCCCAGTTCTAACATCTGGAGTGTTTTGGATTGATGGCAAGAGAACAATAGGTGAAATCGCAGAACTGGTAAATTGTGACATTGGAAAAACTAGTATTCAGTATCTGTACAAAATGCTCAAATTTTATGAAAAACATGGTGTAGTAGAATTAGAGCTAGTGAAATGAAAAAATAAAAAAAAGTATTTTATAACCCCGGTAAGGGGCAATAAAATAAAACGTGTTTTGATTGAATTAGGTTACTTTTACACCGCAGTCTGGACAGAAAGTGATTTCGTCATCAATTTCAGCACCACAACCAGGGCAAGTATTTGTTCCATCATCTGCTATGGTGCTCTCTTCAGTATGAGAGAAACTTCCATCCATGGGAGGAGCAAAACGCTTTCCTTTTGGTGCTTCGATTTTCTTAGTAACTGCATCTAACCGAACATTTTTGGTATCTTTTTCTTTGTAAACCATTTCAGCCCAGTAAACTGGATAAAAGTATATTTTCTTATCAGTTAGAGCTAGTTTTTCAAAGAGAACTCTTTGTGCATGTTCTGGTCTAGTAGCAAATTCTTCTACTAGTTCAGCAATGAATTTGTCCATATCGATGTATTCTTTTGGTACAATTGCTCCATCGCCATCTAAGAAGGGTAAACCCATATCAGTAAAATCAGCTTCTTCTAAATTTTCGGGGTTAATTGAAATGCCATCATAATTCCTTGCTTCCATGATTTCGCTCTCAGAGAAAACATGTTCAATTCCTTTTATTTGAAGCTCGGGTTTTGAAGTAGGTTTCTTTTTCCCACTACTGAAAAGACCATCAAAGAAACCTTTCTTCTTTTCGGTTTTGATCTCAACTTCAGTTTCTTCTTCCTCAATCTTTTCGACAGTAAGTTCTTCGCCTAAAATAAAGACTGAAACGGCATCGTCTAATAAATCAACGTCGTATGTTCTTTCGGTAAGATAACGAATTTCATATCGTCCACCTACAACTAAATAGGGTTCAAGCCCCTTAGTTATTTTTTTAATAACTACTTCAGCGGGTTTTGGGCGCTTGAAGATTCCTTTGAAAACATCTAACTTTTCTTTATTAAATAAAGAGTCAGCTTCTGCATCAGACACATTAGATTTTGCTAGAAGAATCTTTGTCTCAACAAATTCATCAATTCGTTCAACACTGGGGTCTTCTAATCGATAATCGTATTCTTCACTCATTATAATACACCTAAACGTTTGTGTTAGTTTTCTTTATGGAGAACTCTTTGAAAAAGATAGCTAAATGGACATAAATCAATAATGGTAAAAAAAATGATTATTTCAACTGAAAATCCGTTTGTGTTTGTCTCAATTTAGAAATAACATCATCTCGAGTGTATTGAGGTTCTGGACCAGAAAATGAGATAGTAAATGAAGCTGCAGCAGAAGCTATCAAACCTGAGTAATAACAATCATTTGTGATAATATACTCGAGTAGGTATGCAATAATAAAAGCATCACCTGCGCCTGTTGCATCAACAACATCGGTAGGAATAGTAGGTATATCATATCGTTTCTTAAGGTGGTAGATAATCGCCCCTTTATGCGCTCGAGTAATAACTAGAGTTTTCAAATTAGTTGCGAGTGCAAGATCAATGGCTTCCTTAAGACGAGTTGTATTAGTAATTCCTTTTAGTTCAGTATCATCTACTTTCAAAACATCCAGTTTTGGAAAATATTCTTTGTAATCTAACCATGGTTTTAACACAATAGATCCATTGTTTTTTTCTGTACTTCGGGTAAATCCTTGCCCATCAAGAGATACGATAGTAAAAATATCTCGAACTTCGTCAATTAATTGAGGGTTAATCTCATTAAAAACAGGACCGAGGTGAATGCATGGAACTGAATAATATATTTCAGGAATGTCTCTCAAAGTTATTTTTTCGGAAAACGAGAGAACTTTTTGCGTTCTTTTCCCAGATGCTTTGTATTTATTTTCAAAGCGCATTGAGGTTTGACCAGAAATCGAAAAACCATTTAAATCGGCATCTAATGAATTAATTGTTTTAAGATTTTTCATATGAAAATCAGTACCAACTTTAGATACAATACCAATACTTTCTCCTAAAGCTTTGGCAGTAGCAGCAGCATAAATTGGAACTCCACCAACATGTCTTTGCTCCGTACCATCTGGTGTTTTGATGATATCCTCTGTGATAGATCCTAAAACAATAATGTTCATAGTTGTCTAGATGTTAAAAGATTAACCATTCAAAAATCATTCGAAGGGGAAGAGAGAAGTAAGAACATTTTTGATATAAAGAAATGAATCTAATTTGTTAATTGAATTATCTGACAGTGTCTATCAGAAATGAATATTTGTGATTCAAAATGTCTATGCAGGAAAAAATTGCTAAAAGAATTGGTATAGTACAAAAAGGTACGCCCGTTCCACCTAAAATTGACAATGAAGATGCAATTAAAGCACAACAAGAACTTAATAAGTTACTCAACAGGAATGATATCAATTCGAATGCTCTTCCATCTAATGAAGGGAATATTCTAACAATTTTTTTACATGGATATATTGCATCAAAATGGTTGTGGATTGATCCATTCTATGGAACTTTTGGTTGGTTGAAAGATCACAAAAATGAACCAAAACCGAGAAATTATGGCTGGCATCAAACACCGCCACCACCACATATGTTTATTCCTTTTGATGTTAGTATTTCTCCTACAGTATATCCTGAAGGGGTATTTAGTACTCTTATGCGTGAGGGACATGAAGTATTAGCATATTCACA
>DAOUWQ010000273.1 GCA_030667035.1 Candidatus Heimdallarchaeota archaeon
CAAACATTTAGTATTCAGAATGTAATGTAGAATTGCTTGTTATGAAAATAGAAAATTATGAAGCAAAATCCCTAGTACGACAGGGAGGAGTATCGATTTTTTCTTGGGCGGAAATATATCTCAACCCATATCAAGGATGCTATCATGATTGTGTCTACTGTGATGGGAAATCAGAACAGTATTATATGCATGAAGATTTTGGCGAACGAATACGGGTGAAAACGAATGCTCCGGAACTATTGATAAAATTCTTGAAAAAGCAAGGTTTTAGTTCAGTTCATAGCAAAAAGCAATTTTCTATCATAGATTATTTCCCCGCATTTAAGAAAGATGCCAAATCAGATAGTAAACCTAAATCAATAATTACTATAGGAGGAGGAGTTTGTGATGTTTATCAACCTGCTGAAAAAGAAGCAAAGATGGCTCGTAAATTGCTTGAAATAATTTATGATTATCAATTACCACTTTGGATCCTCACGAAAAATAAGCTCGTTCTCAGAGATATTGATTTAATAAAAAAAATCAATAAAGAATCGTATGCTTGTGTAAATTTTACCATAACCTTAGCAGATGAACGAGCACGTAAAATATTCGAACCTAGAGCAAGTTCCTCAGAAGAACGATTTGAAGCGATCAAAATTCTTCGAAAAGAAGGCATAAATTCCGGCATCTATTTTTATCCCTGTCTCCCATTTATTGGAGATACAGAAGAAAACGTTAGCTCAATTTATCAAAGAGCAAAGGAAGTAAATGCGCAATTTGTTAATTGTGCAGGATTAACTTTGAAACCAGGTAGAAGTAAAAACGAATTTATGAATGCTTTGCGAATAAACTATCCAGACATCTATCCAAAATATGAGCAGCTTTACGGTAATGAAAACAAGTATGGTCATCTTGATTATGAACAATTCAAAAAATTGAATCTAGTTTGGCCTGAAATCAAAGGATACAAATATGGTTATGAATTAGGACTTTCATTTGTTGCAGACAGATATGTACCTGATGGGAGAATGGCAACCAATCTTAAAATTGCTGAACTTTTATTGAAAATTTCTTATATTAAAAGAAATGTCATTCATGATTCTAAATTTGAAACCCAAGATTTTAACAAAGCATCTCATTTAGTAGAAAATTCAACTCGAGATTTCGGTCTATTAGTGGACGAAGAATTTAGTGAAATCCCTACAAGTAAATCAGTAAGATCAATTATTCAAGAATATGTAGAACAAGGAAAAAGCAGTTATTTACAGAAGCTTGAGAAAAAAGCCTATGAAAATGTAATGAATAAATATTACAGTTAATTTTATTGTTAATTTCATTGATGTTAGTAGTTTTTTTGTAAAAAGTTTATATATTTTCAAGTGTTTGTTGGAAAAATCCCGACAATATACCAACTATCAATTAAGATTTTTACACCTTTACAGGAGATTAGAGTAATGACTAATGATAATAATGACTATATTATAGAACAATTTACGATTGAAAAAGAGAATTTCGATGAGCTTGCAAAACTAATCACTCAAGCTTTATTAAGTGATGAAACAGCAATTCAAGAAGGAGCATCAATCGCTTTTTCCGAAGCAACGTTCAACATGATGTACGGTGCCCCATCTATTGACAAAGATCTATTCATAAAAGCAACTCATAAACCAACAGGGCAAATTGTGGGATTCTTAGGAGGGATACCTCGAAAACTTTCAATTCTAGGTAAAACCTACAAATTTGCTATACCATCTTGGTTAAGTGTCCATTCCCAACACCAAAGGAAAGGATTAGCTAAAGGTATGGGAAAGAAGCTATTTGAAATCGGCAACAAACTAGGTTACGACGGAGGGTTTTCTTTTCATGAACCTCAACAACATGGAATAGATGTTTCCTCTGCTGTTGCCAGAGATTTGAAAATTCCATTCCAAAGAGTTATCGAACTAACTCAATTTGTAATCAAAGCCTTTAATGTGAATGAAATTTCCAAAGTAGTAAGATTGCGATGGTATGAAAAATTAGTTTTTAAAATGTTTCAAAAATACAAAAAAATCGATTCTGAACATATAAGAAAATATCAAGAAAAAGATATCCAAGATATGTTTGAAATCATCCAGGAACAAGTGAGTCGCAATGAGATATCCATAGTTCCTGAACTTGCTGATTTGAAATGGACACTAAGTAACCCTGGTGTCAATTGTGTTGTTCATGAAGATGATAATGGAAAAGTAAAAGGATTCATGTTAGCTTGGGAGTTTATCTTAGCAGGTATGGGAAATAAATTACCATTCGGATGGCTTGATATGGTTCATATCCATCGATTGACAACAAAAGAAGCAGGAGATTTAGCAAACTATCTTTGCCAAACTTCTGAAGAACATGGTTGGTATGGATTACAAACACCATACATTCCGTATTTTGATATGAAACCTTTGAAAGATGCTAAATTCTTTTTCTTTGGCAAGAAAATCAACATTGATCTTTTCAACATGAATAATGTGCCAATACCTGAGAAAGTAGAAACGGTTTATTTTGATTGGAGATAAAAAAAAAAGCTATTGCTTGAGAAAGTAATTTTTTATACTTTCTCTGCAATTTTTATTGTTGTTAACGAATTTGCTGTTAACACAGCTTATTCATTTGATTGTTGTGCTACTGGTTGAGAATTGTTATTAACAACATCAAATTGGCTGTTATGGAGCTCAGCATAGAATCCATCTTTCTCTAACAATTCAGTATGAGTTCCTTGCTCAACAATATCTCCTTCATTCATAACGAGAATGAGATCAGCATTTCTGATTGTTGACAAACGATGAGCGATAACGAAGCTTGTTCTATTCTTCATTAAATCGTCCATTGCACTCTGGATAAGAAGCTCAGTTCGAGTGTCTACTGAACTAGTTGCTTCATCCAATATTAGGATTGGTGGGTCAGCTAATACCGCTCGCGCAATTGTTAGAAGTTGTTTCTGTCCTTGCGAGATGTTTGTCACTTCTTCATTAATTTCCATATCATATCCGCCGGGTAGTGCGTGTACAAATTTATCAACATGGGCTGCTTTTGCAGCTGCTTTAACGTCTTTGTCTGAAGCACTTAAACGTCCATAACGAATATTCTCCAGTATTGATCCATTAAACAGCCAGGTATCTTGAAGAACCATACCGAAATTATCACGCAAATCATAACGTGTTATTTCTCGAATATCGATTCCATCTACCAAAATTGCTCCATCATTCACATCATAAAAACGCATAAGGAGTTTAACCATGGTAGTTTTTCCTGCGCCAGTTGGACCAACTAAAGCTATCTTCTGTCCTGGTTTTGCAATAGCTGAAAAATCATGGATGATAGGTTTATCTTTGTCATAACCAAAGTTAACTTTTCTAAATTCTACAAGACCAGTGACATTTTCAAATTTGAGAGGATCAGTAGGATCGGCAATTTCCTCAGATTCATCTAGAAATGCAAACACTCTTTCTGAAGCTGCTGCAGTTTGTTGTAGAACATTGGATGCACTAGCAATCTGACCAAGAGGTCGAGTGAATGAACGCACATATTGAATGAAAGCTTGAACATCACCTATCGTAATGGTACCTTGACTAGTTAAATAGCCACCAAAGATTGCGACTGCAACGTATCCTAAATTACCAACAAAAGTCATCATAGGCATCATAAGCCCTGAAAAGAATTGGGATTTCCATGCAGACTTGTGTAGAGTATCGTTGTATTTTGTGAATGTTTTTTGGCTCTGTTCTTCACCATTAAATGCTTTCACAATTAAATGTCCACCGAACATCTCTTCTACGTGGCTATTAACATGGCCTAAATACTCTTGTTGTTGATTGAAATGTTTTTGTGATTTTTTTACAATTAAAGCTATCAATAATCCTGATATTGGAATTACTGCCATGACGACTAAAGTTAACTTCCAAC
>DAOUWQ010000155.1 GCA_030667035.1 Candidatus Heimdallarchaeota archaeon
AGAAGTTTCTTTTTTCATCCAGCTCCAACTTGATATTGTGAAAAAAATATTTAATCTATTTTCATATTTGATAATCCAAAAAGAAACCTCATCACATAATTTAGCAAGACTAGAAACTATATCTAATTTTATATCATAATTACTCTCAGAAGCTAGATTTTCTCTATTTGATTTTGAGATGTTTCTTCTAGGTAATCCAGTAACTCTAATGAAAATTGTTGCTCTAAAATTAGGTATGAGTTTCTTCTTTTGAATTAAAAGATCAGATGTAATAAATTCACCATCAAGTGGTAATCTTGAAAAGATTATTTTTGTAATGTAGATAGAAAACACCACAACTAATATTATACCAAATACAGCTCCTAAATAAATGAAAATTTTCGTAAAATCAAACATTAGATTTGATGACTCTAAACCAAATAAGTCTCTTATGAAATCCATACTAAATAGAAAAATCGTTGAAGCAATAATGAAAATTCCAAGCAAAACTATACTTGTAATTTTACTTCTTTTTCTAATCGGAATATTTGTACTCACTGGTGACCCTCATCTTATTTTTGATAGTGAATACTTTAAACACCCCTATTTTTAGGAGAAGCATTTCAAATAATTTTTCACTATTAATTAAGCAAAAACATCATATGTGCTTGCTTCTCTGGCAATAAGTGGCCCTAAAGCGTCAATTCGTTTTGAGAAAATGGGATTCATACTTTTAGCAATAACAATAATTATGCTCATTTTTTCACTATTGAATTGAGGGGCAACAGCACTAATTTCACTCTTAGTTACTTCTCTTCGCATAGCTAATTCAGCTAGTATTGTTGCACTAGTAATGATTTCACCTATTTTTTCATTTACTCTTTCTTCAACTTGTTTTTCGTCTAAATTTTTGAGATCCGAAATTAAATCCTTACAGAATTTATTTGATTCTCCACCAGAAACTTTTCCTTTCAATAAATCCACAATTATTGCATCATCATAAGCTTTAGCCAAATTCTTCTTTGTTCCAATAATATCTGCTTCTACAATTTGATTTGTCCAAAAAACTTTTCTTAGTTCCTTATGAGGAGAAAAAATTTCTAAACTCGCAATAGCAATTTCTGTCATAACTTCATCACCTGTTACAACAACTGGTTTTCCGAGTAAAATTGCTAATATGGCTTTATCCAAATCCTTTTTTACAATTTTATTTAAGAATTGCATACTTCCTTTTGTTTTAGATTTCGAAATAGTAATCTTTCTTGCTGCGTAAAATTCTTCAATTTCAATTTTAAAAGATTTAATATCAAGAAGTGAATCAATTTTTTGTCTAACAACATTTGGAAGTGATTTACCAAAAACGTATTTGTCTCTAATTAGATGGCTGATTCTCTTGCATTGTGTAGAAAGTAATGGCGCAATTCTGTACATTTGGAGTTGTTCTTTTGTATCCATAAGTACTATTAATGAGCACGATCTTTGTCCACCTCTTAGTTTAGGGGCTGGAATTGTAAAGAGATATGAGAAAGCTATTTTATTCATTTTATTAAAAGGTATTATTGATTCCCCACATAATTCTTGCTTATCATCTGCATGTAACGATAGAGATCCAATCATTACTTTCACTGCAACTTCGCTTGCGGTTCTATCTTCAAGGTTTTTTTGATATGCACTTACAGGCCCAATAGTATCATCAAAAGTTGCAAAACAAATTGATATTTGGTTTTCTTCTTGCAATCTTTTGGTTTTATTTTCATCATATTTAACTTGATATGAATTAAGACTCACCATCATCACTTCCGTTATTATAACCAAATAAACAAATCAATGATGTTAAGATTCGGTTAGATTCATGTTTACCTTTGTAGATTTGACAATATTTACACTTGAAACAATTACTAGCTCTAAGTTCTTTTCTAGTAGAAGGACATAAAATTTCTACAGCTCTTTCTTTGCCGATTGTAGGGAATTTCTTTTTAATGTCTTCTTTTTCTCTAAGAGATTTAGTTTTATTAAACACGCCTGCTATAATCCTGATAAATATTGATTATCAACAAATAATCAGAAATGAAATTTAAAAACCCTAATATTTTTGAAAAAATGAAGAACAAGACATTTTAGGAAATACAATCAATTAATTTTATGAATTTTCTATTAAAGTTAGGATCTGCGAAATAAAGTACTGATATCACACCCCATCCTGTAGTTTTCGCAAATTTTTTGACGATTTTCGAATTTTCTTTAGTATTAGTGATTACTATTACTTTCCCTTCATCATTCATTTTTAATGTAGCAGCAGCTATTATTGCTTTCAACTCATCTTTCTTTTCTTGTGCTATAGAATTCTTTTCCGTTTTAGCATTAGATGCAAGATATGCATCACTTATCCAGATACATCCAATAATTTTAGGTTTGGCTATTTCAAAATCAAATTCCCAAACTTTTTTTGCTAAACCAAATTCTTTCCAATTAATGAATTCAAATTTGCGTCCAATAAATCGAAATCTAATTTTCCTGATAATTCTTCTAATTGTCTCTTTAATAATAAATTTCTCAATATCTAACCTCGAAGAATAGACAACAAACGGTCCAGAGGGATGTTGTATTATTTGCTTGTAAAGCATTCCCGAATTAATTAAACTCTCAATATCTGTTAAAGATATTTTAGCCTCGTCTAATGCATATCTATCAAAACCAACTCGATCACGATCAATTGATTTTTCATATAACCACTTGTCATTTACGATATTTTGATAAAATGCAAATTGATAATCATTAATTCCTGTTTTTTGTTTTGTATCCTCGTTGATTTCTATTGTATTAACTGTGTTATTGGTTTCTGGTTCAATAGGTGTTTCATTGCTTTTCTCAAGTAAAGGAAAATGGCTGGGTGTAAAATCATATTCTTCATCTTTTTCATTATTATCTGGTAAAATATTGACATCTAGTTGTTCTTGGGAATTTAATGATGTAAATACTGAATCAATCACATCTTCAATAGGACTAAGATCATTATTTAAAAATGTTTGATCTTCTGAGTCATCTTCTTCATTTAATAATACAGATTCTGAATCGGATGTTTCTAGCTCTTGAAGATCACTATCAAATTCAAAAAGCGGTTCTTGATTACTATCAATACCACTTGTAGAATTTAATTTGTTTCTATTATTGAACCAACCATATATTATTACCAGTACCTCAACTAATAAGAAAAAAGTTAATACTAGATAATTATTTGATAAATAATCGATTGGAAAAGCAACAAGATAGAATATATCTTCTAAATATCCTGAACTAAGTAATAAGAAAAATATTAAGGAAATTAGCATAAAAATATTCAAAATTGACATACCTATTAATAGAAATTTCTTTGAATTTTTATTTCTAAAATTGAACATTCTTATTTCCTCTTCTTATATATATAAGAAAAATTCGAATTAAAGAATAAAAACCCCTTTAAAAAAGGGAAGAGTTGAGAATTAAGCCTTCAATGAACTTTTGGCTAATTCAATCTCTTTTTTAGGATCAATATCAAAGAACGTTGATGCGATTAAATCCATGCCATCATCAAATTTATTCTTTCTTGGTTTTCCGCGGACTATTATTTCTCTACCTTTAATTCTTTGTTCAAATTTAACAATCAGCGTTTGAATACCAATTTGTTCTATTTCATCAATTACATTTTTAACATTTACATCCAGTAGTTTTTCTGCTAAATCTCTGAAAAATGTCACCCGGACACAACCTGTTCCATCATCTAATGCAATAGAAACGAATAAAGTGTGCTGGGGCTCAATATTACCGTGCTCGGCACAATTCCAGTTACCATCATCCACTTCAGTTACTTTCTTTCTACATTCTGGGCATGAGTTATAATACATTTTTCCTTCATATACTTTTAAAATAGTACCTCTTATTTCAGAGAAGTCTCCCTCTTCTAAATTTATCATATCAACTCTTTTAGCAGAAGCGGCATTATTTGTCATTTCTGAATGTTTTATTTTAGAGGGGTCTAATGATTCAATTTCTTTGACCTTTCTTACAGTAGAGAGTGAACCAAGATGAATTTCCACACCTTGACTTCCTTCTTTGGTGTACCCATGTAAGATTTCTATAGGAGACATTTCTTCAATGTTTTCAAGTTCAATGGCCTTTTCATCCCATGCAACCAAGCGTGTGGATCCCGAATTATCACTAATTCCAATATTGAGTACTTTTCCCTCATTTCCGTCATGCTTTGCAAAAGTTCTAATTTCTTGTACACGCATTACAAGTGCTCTAACATTAACATCTCTTTCACGAGGTTCAAGGGAAGAAATTTCCTTAAAATCAAGTTCAAGTTCAGGTAATGCATCTTTCAAATATTCAGGATTAATTTCAATAGTAGTGCTTCTTCCAACGTGGACTTCTGGGTCACCCCTTAAACCAATTTTCACATATGCACCTTCAACTCGAATTGCATCACCAATATCAACTTTTTTGATATAATCTGTCATACTATTCCAAAGAGTTATGCGCCCCGGTCCTGAATTGTCCTTAACTAAAAGAGATCCTACCATACTATTTGTTCCATCACTTCGACTAAATTCACGAATGTTGCTTATACCTGTAATTCGAGCAATTATTGAAATGTTCTTCATTGCTTCATCTAAATCAGACAAACGTACTTCTTTGCTAGCTCCTCTATCACTTTTGCCAGGAGTGCTTAAAGTTGAATCACTCTCAAGAATCTCTTTAGGAACTTCGATTGATTTCTTTGAATTTTTTTGTAGAGAACCATTTTTACCCAAATGAATTTCAACATTATTATTCAAACCCTGTCTAGTATATCCACCTTGTATCTCAAGTACATCTCCAACTTTGAAGTTTTCAGTTGAATCGGCAGATGTATCCCATAATGTAATTTTAATTTTACTAGTTTCATCAGCTATTTCAATTGAAGCCACTTTTCCCTCAGAACCATCTTTTTTAGTAAAAGTACTTGCGGGCCTTATTGCGGTAATTTTACCTATTAATTCAATATCAGTTTGCCCTAAACTCAATGAGGAAATTTTTTGGGAATCTAACAGAGAATCTGGAAATTCTTCCTTTTTAATATCCTTTGGATCAACATCAATCTCCGATCTATAATTCAAACTTAATTCTTTAATTCCATCAAATTTACTCTCTTTAACAAAAGAACCGG
>DAOUWQ010000019.1 GCA_030667035.1 Candidatus Heimdallarchaeota archaeon
GGTATATTTGGATACATTAATTGTATGAAAGAAATAGTAGCTCAATCTAAAGAAATGAACATTAAATTCGACTATTTTGTTTTTGGCACTGGAAGTGCTGGGACACAAGCAGGTCTAATTGCTGGAAAATTACTCTATTATCCTGATATTGAAATAATTGGTATAAATGCTGGAGATAATAGAGAAGGAATAATTTCTACTACAAAGGAAATCATTGAACAATTCGAGAAAGATTGGTCATTACAGGTTGGTCTCAAAGATTCAGATATAATTGTTAATGACGAGTATTTTGGAGAGGGATATGGAATAGCATCACCTGCGTTAATTGAAACAGTAAAATTAGTAGCAAAGCTCGAAGGGATTTTCCTTGATCCAGTCTATAACGGAAAAGCAATGGTGGGCTTAATTGACTTAATTCGCACTGAAAAAATCCCACAAGGATCAAACGTTCTCTTTCTCCATTCAGGAGGAGGACCAGCAATATTTGCGTTTGATGATGTATTCGGGAAGAAATTATAAATCAACTAAAATGAAAAAAAGCATTTGGTTTTATTACTAATTGGTTTCCTTCCCTTTTTTTCTTTCTTCCTAATGCTTGTTCTGAACAAAATCTAATATTGTAAATAATGGTATTCATATTGCATTGTTGCTTTGTATATAATATAGACTAAATTATAATCCTAGGTGAATCAACAATGGGTAAAAATACAAAAATAACATTCAAAGTTAGTGGTATGAGTTGCAATGGATGTTCTTCTTCCATCGGAAGAGCTGTAAGCCGATTAGATGGTGTAGAAGAAGCTCAAGCAGACTTTCCAAAAGGTATTGCTGAAGTGAAATTTAACGAAAAAGAAATCGCTAAAGAGAAAATAATCGAAACTATTCACAATCTTGGTTTCAAGGTTGAAGGTGAATTATAACCTTTTTTGGTAGGTGATACTTGTGACAGAAATAGACGATAATCAGCAAACTAAAAAAACAGTCAAGATAGGAGTCACAGGTATGACTTGCGCTGCATGTAGCAGTGCTGTTGAACGATCTCTGGGGAAAACTGAGGGCGTAGATAACGCAATAGTTAGTTTGGCAACAAATGATGCCTCAATTTCCTATGATCCCAACATAGTTTCTGAAGCAGACTTAATTGAAGCTATTGAAGGAATCGGTTATGGAGTTCGTTTAGAAAAAGTTGAAATCCTTATTAATGGAATGACTTGTGCATCTTGCTCAGCAAACGTTGAGAAAGCTCTCAAAAAAGTCAATGGGGTAATAACTGCCGCTGCAAATCTTACTACGAGAAAAGCAGTAGTTGAATTTAACCCTGCACTTACAAACACAACTTTTCTAGAAAAAGCAAT
Source organism: Candidatus Heimdallarchaeota archaeon (assembly GCA_030667035.1). Classification (GTDB taxonomy): domain Archaea; phylum Asgardarchaeota; class Heimdallarchaeia; order JABLTI01; family JABLTI01; genus JABLTI01. The sequence continues at coordinate 1,356 of DAOUWQ010000019.1, forward strand.
CAATGACGTAGGTTATGAGGTAGAGAAATCCTTTGAAGAGGATGCACTAACCTTGAGACGTAGACTAGAACGCGAGGAGAAATTACATTATCGTAATCGACTCATTTTTGGTGTGATTTTTACTACTCCTCTGATGGTCTTCATGTTCATTGATCTAGCTATTGATGGATTTATGATGCTTGACTGGGTTCGCTATACAATGCTTGCATTAGCTACTCCTGTGTACTTGTATGTTGGCTGGCCTTTCTTTAAAAGTGCGTTCAAAGTGGTTACTCACTTTACGTCAAACATGGATGTATTGGTAACACTTGGCAGTAGTGCAGCGTTTATCTATAGTATCGTTTCCTTAATCATTGGTGGTCCATTATATTTCGAATCTGCTGCTTTCATCTTAACAGCTCTGGTAGTTGGTAAATACCTTGAAGCCGTTGCTAAAGGAAGAACATCAGATTCAATAACCAAACTTCTTGGGTTACAAGCAAAAACCGCTAGGGTAATTCGTGATGGAGAAGAAATGGACATTCCAATTGAAGGAGTAATTGTTGATGATATCGTTATTGTTCGTCCTGGAGAAAAAATACCCGTGGATGGCATAATTATTGAGGGAAATACTGCTATTGATGAATCAATGCTCACTGGAGAAAGTATGTTAGTTGATAAAAAACCAGGTGATTTGGTTATAGGTGCTACTTTCAATAAAAATGGTTATATTAAATTTAAAGCTGAGAAAGTTGGATCCGATACTGTATTGTCTCAAATCATTAAGTCAGTAGAGGATGCTCAAGGAAGTAAAGCTCCGGTTCAAAGATTAGCTGATAAAGTTTCAGCTTATTTCGTTCCAGCAGTAATAGTGATTGCTTTAACCACACTAGCAATATGGTTAATTGGAGGGGGATTTTTTGGATTTACACCTATTCTCTCGATAATAACACATAGCTGGTATACACATGCAATTCTCAATACTGTTGCAGTTTTGGTTATTGCTTGTCCTTGTGCTCTTGGGTTAGCAACTCCAACAGGAATAATGGTCGGATCTGGAAAAGGAGCTGAACTAGGAATTCTTTTCAAAAACGCAGAATCACTTGAACGAACTCAAGAATTAGATACTGTGATATTTGATAAAACAGGCACACTAACGAAAGGCACTCCAGAAGTTACAGATATTATCTCTCTACAAGATTCTTTCTCTGAGGAAGATATAATTCGTTTATCTGCAAGCGCTGAAAAAGGCTCTGAACACTCATTGGGTGAATCTATTGTTCGTGGTGCTACAATGAGAAATCAAACACTTCTTGATCCATCAGAATTCAAGGCTATTCCAGGTAAAGGAATTATCGCAAAAGTAGACGGAAAGGAAATAGTTCTTGGTAATATTGCTCTAATGACCGAGCAATCAACAAAGGTTCAGGATTCAACTATTATTGAAATTGAAAGATTACAAAAACAAGGTAAAACTGTAATGCTAGTTGAAATAGATGGAAAGCTATCTGGTTTAATTGCAGTGGCTGATACTATCAAAGATTCTTCAAGAAAAGCAGTGCAAATGTTAACTGATTCAGGCATCAAAGTAGTTATGCTTACTGGTGATAATGAACGAACAGCTCAAGCTATTGCTAAAGAAGCCGGAATCAAAGAAATTTATGCAGACGTTTTACCAGAAGAAAAAGCTAACATAGTAAAAGAATTACAAGAAGCTGGGCGCATTGTTGGCATGGTTGGTGACGGAACTAACGACGCCCCTGCTTTAGCACAAGCTGATATTGGTTTCGCTGTTGCTTCTGGAACTGATGTTTCAATTGAAACCTCCTCTGTCACTCTTATGAGGAATGATTTAACTCAAGTAATAGATGCAATTGAATTAAGCAAAGCGACTCTAAGAATTATTAAAGGAAATCTTCTTTGGGCTTTCTTATTCAATATTATCGCAATACCAGTTGCTGCAATTGGCATTCTGAATCCAATGATAGCTGCAGGTGCAATGGCGTTTAGCTCTGTTTTTGTCGTAACAAATTCATTACGTTTGAAGCTTTTCAAACCAAAACTAAGTAACAATAGCTAGAAAGCTATTGTCATTTTCCCCTTTTTTGCTGTATAGCAAATCTTAATTTAGTGAACAACATTATCTTTCTTTATAGATTGGGAAGTATATCCCATTCAAAAATAAAAAAAATAGAAAATGTAGGCGTGAAATCATTGAGTGGTCAAGGCACACATTCCTTAGTTAAAACACTTCGGTGCTCAACATGTGGTGCACCTATGAAGCCTTCTGCGGAATCTATTATTAATATCTGTAATTTCTGTGGAGGTATTACCGCTGAAAGTCCAGTGAGTCCTCATATAATTGTTAAACCCTTGCCTTTGCAACCTCCTGATGGTGTTGGAAACATCCGAAAAATGGAATTAATTTTAGTACCATTTTTTGAAGTAAATGCTCAAGTGGATGTTGATGCTAAAGGATATCAAAGAAGGGAAAGGACCGAATCAAAAACTGTACGACGCGGTGGTGAAACACACACAGAAACAAAAACGATTGTAGAATATCGTCCATGGAGAATAATACATCATGGAACTCATGCAGTGCGATTTTTAGCACGACAAGAATTTACTATGTTTGGTGCTGGAGAATTAATTTCCAATGTTACCAGATCATTAGGTGGAGAACCAATTCCATTTAATGCCGAATTTATTAAGAAACTTGCAAGCGAAGACCCAAGTCGTTCTTTAGAAGCTTTAAGTCCTGAATGGGGACAAGATGAAGCCTCTAAAAAAGCAGGTGAAGTGGTTTACGAAGCAGCTTATGCTCGAGCAAAATCTGAGATGCATGAAGTTTTTGATACACATGTAAACTTCAAACCCCTATCTAAACCTGCATTGTTACATCAACCTCTTCTTTTAGTTAGAAGAAAAATACAAGGTAGGTCTTATCGTGCAGCTTATCATTGGGGTAATGGACAATTAATTCGAGAAGAACAACCAATCAAGAATAGACGTTTAATGGTGTTTATTGCAATTTTAGGATTTCTAGCAGCACCAGTCTTTGCACAGCTAGGTTATAATTTCTATCTTGGTTCTGAGGAAGAAATATGGGCTTTAATTCTCTTTGGAGTATTGGGTCTTGCTGGAATAATCGGGGCAATTTTCCTACTCATTAGGTCGTATAAACCACACAAAATAAAATCTAGTGGTTCTGGCGTTTCGTTGTTTGATTTCCAAAAAGTAACTGTCAAACAACCACAACAGCCACAACAACCAGCGACTGGCGGAACCGAGAAAAAGTCAGGATTCTGCACGAAATGTGGTGACCCACTTGATCCGAATCAAAAATTCTGTGAAAAATGTGGGCATACTGTAGGGAGCTGAAATCAAAGATGGCAACACAAAATGAATCTAAAAAAATACAATGTGGTTATTGTCAAGCAGAGAATGATGTTCCTCCTTTTACCTCTGTTGTAACATGTGAATTCTGTGGAACTCCAAATGAATTAGAGCGTGGTGAAATAATAGAAAATCACCATATGTTATCAGTGTACTTTAGTGGCTCTGAACTTACAGAGCTTATTCCAGAATACCTATCGAAATTTGTTGGAGTGCCCGAAGATTTTGCTGATAAAACAGTTTTCAAAGAATTCGAACTTCGTATGATGCCTTTTTGGGTTTTCAAATTCCATGCTCATACTGACTACAAAGGAATGGGTAAATTCGTAAGTCCAAATCAATCCTCATCGTGGCGTAAACATATTAATATAAATCAGCGACCCGAAAAAGGATCAATTGATTTAGATCAAACTTGTCTTATTTTCGGTTACAGAGAACAACACAAAGAAATTCGTGATGAAAAAATCCCTGTAGGTTCTAAAGAAGCATTTGATATCAAAGCAATTCAAGCCGAAGGAGGAGTCATCTATGACACTCAAATCGGTTATAATGACGCATATGCCATAGCTGAAGCACAAGTAAAGAATCGTCATCAACAATTGATCTTTCGAGAAATTGTGAAAATTGAAGGGCTAAATCAAACCATTGATATGAAAGAAATCTCTTATTTACATGTGCCCTTTTACCGAGTCACTTATGGCTATGGTGATTGGACAGGTGAAGCATTGGTTGATGCTGCACGAGGAAAAGTTCTTCGAGCAGAGTATCCAGTATCCCGTTCTCATAGATTGTGGGGATTCTTTGGTATAGTCTTTGCCTTGGCAATTATGGGTTTAGCAGTCTATTTGGCTTTTGCTAGCAGTTGGACCATTGCTGGTTATGTTGGCATTGCTGTGTTCTTAGGCTTCCTTATCTTCATGTTGAAGGAAACTTTCACAAAGAAGAAAGTGGCAGCGGAATAGTTATCACTTATTTTTGCAGGGTTCACTCCCTGTTTCTTTTCTCTTTTTCTTTGAAACCTTTTTAATCTAAACTATCAATTATCTCTTGCAATGTTTCATATTAATTCAATTCTTAAATCTCTTTCAACGGTGTTTCATGTATGATGAAAGTTGGTTACATTCAATTCCATCCTCAATTTGGCGAAGTAGATTATAATAGAACACATTCCCTTGAACTCATACAACAGGGAGCTGATGCGGACCTCCTTGTTTTACCTGAGCTATGTACAACTGGTTATCTCTTTGAAGATAAAACGGAGTTAGAGCGGCTCGCTGAGTATATCCCTGAAGGAAAATCAACGAAGGCTTGGATTAAAATTGCTAAAGAAACTAATACTTATTTGGTTGCAGGTCTTTGTGAGAAAACCAAAGATGGTAAATACTATAATTCATCTGTCTTAATTGGTCCTGAAGGGTATATCGATACTTATCGCAAAATCCATCTATTCAATACCGAAAAAGATTTCTTCTCTCCAGGAAATGGTCCTTTCAAAATTTATGATATTGGCATAGCGAAACTTGGAATGATTATATGTTTCGATTGGGCGTTTCCAGAATTAACTAGAATATTAGCTCTAAATGGAGCTGAGATTATTTGTCACCCTTCAAATCTAGTTCTTAGTTTTGCGCAAAAAACAATGTTGGCTCGCTCCATTGAGAACAGAGTTTTTACTATTACTGCTAATAGGATTGGTGAGGATAGTAGACCTTCATCTACACTGTCTTTTACAGGTGAAAGTCAAGTAACTAGTCCAAAAATGGAAGTCCTCTCGAAAGCAAGTGTTGATAAAGAAGAGGTAAGTGTTGTGGAAATAGATCCATCTCTTGCTCAAAATAAGATGATAACTCCCAATAATCACATATTTCTCGATAGAAGAGTTGAGCTTTATCACCCATTATTAAATAAAAATGGGCTTGAAAAATAGTTTTAAACAAGAAGGTTTTTTTAGAAAAAGTTAAATCAAAGAATCAATTAAGTGAATGTATAAAAGAAGGATTTATGATGGCAATACTAATCACTGGTGGTGCAGGTTTCATTGGTTGTTACCTTGTTCACCGTCTTGTAGAAGCAGATCAAGAAGTAGTTGTTTTTGATATTAATGTTGATAATATTGAAGATAAAGATGAACGCGCCACTTACATTCAAGGGGATATTTCTAATCTTGATCAAGTGAGAGAAGTAATCGAGAAATACGATTTCGATTCAGTATTTCATTTAGCTTCCATACTACCTCCAAAAACTGAGGAAGATCCATATTTTGCATTTAAAATAAATATAGAAGGAACAATGAACGTTCTAAACACTGCATGTAAACATGGAGTTAAAACGATCATTTATCCGAGTTCTGCGACAGTTTTTGGTCAGGATAGACAACCTCCTTTTACTGAGGAAGATTTGCGTGATCCTTGGACAGTTTACAGTTCCTTCAAAATTTGTAATGAAATCATTGGGTCCATTTACTCTAAGAAATTTGATATTAATTTTCGAGCAGTTCGATTCCCAGTAGTTATAGGACCTGGTGCTGACCCCATGTCTGGTATGTCTGGTTATCCTATTGAAATGATGGAGGATGCACTGCATGGTGTGCCCTTTGTAGCCAAAGTTACACCAGAAACAAGAATCCCAATTATCCATATTGATGATGCAGTTCAAGTTTTGATTAACCTCTGGAGAAGTGATCAACTCCATTTTGAAATTTATGATATCGATGGTTTGTGGGTATCTGCTAAAGAAATTGCTGATGGTATAAAGAAAGTGATTCCTTCTGCGGAGATAACATTCAAACCAGCTGAAGATGCAATGATACAGAAAGTTCTAACAGGAATTAAAGAAGAGAAGGAAAAAGATAGATTTGGTTTTAAAGGCAAACGATTATTGGATGAGATTCTTCAAGAATATATCTCGAGAAAGAAACCAGAAAAATGAGTGAAAAATTACTACCACTCATTTTCTATTCTACTTTTTTATTGCTGTTTAGATGAATCTGTTTTTATTTGCAAGTCTTCATCAGCTGTTTCAATTACAAGTTCCTTAGTCACTCTGTATTCCTTAAGATTAACAAATATCCACATCATAAATAGATACGGTATTCCAGTATTAAATTCTAAGAGACTATTGAAGATCATAACACCCCAATTTAGAGGTCGTATTCCTGCTATCATCAAAGTCGATTCCATCGAAAAGTGAATAAAAATACCAACTCCGAAGAGAAAAGCAAAATACCACCATGGAACATTTTCCATAAACTTCCACCGAAATGCTTTGAGCACTAAGAGCATACCATACCCAACTGCAATCATTAGAATTTGCCCAATTCTACTTCCTGACATCTCACGATAAATTGACATCTCTGCATCATTCCAGTGAATCCATTGAGACATTGCTGCAATTAACATCCAACCACCCCACAACAAAGTTGACCATAAACCTTTTTCTATTTTAGAAATACTTTTGTCAAACATCATTGGTGCATATGAAAACATAATCATCCCATAAGTGAATGAGAAATATGCCAAAAACAGATGCGGACCGATTGGTCCATCAATGTGTCTTGTTCCTTGGAGCGTATACCAGATGACATCATCTGTAAAAAATACTACTGCATAACCAAAAAGACCGAAGAGCAATGCTTTGAATCTCTTTCGTACTAACAATAGTGTTATCCAAATAGCTGCCAATATTAAATCGAAATAGATGAAATCGATGTCCATCACTCTTGCGACATCTTGGTAATCAAACATAAGAGAGATTGAAACAAATAATCCTTTTTATTCTTTTTCACTCAAAATAGCTCTTTTTGTTTTTTACTGGAAACAAGATTAAAAAGCATGAAGTTATTTTCTTCAGCTATAGTGTAAAATTTGTTGAATCTTGGTGCAATATTTTGAGTCAATTTAAAAGAATACGACATATACCCACTTCAGATAAATTAGCTGATATAGTCTTCTCTAAATTGCGCAAGATTAAAGTGGAAGCTCCATCAGGTTCAAAGAAACGAAGATCCGATCAATCTTTCCATAAAACTCTTTATTTCCGACAATTTCGTTATCTTTTTCCCGAGCTTGAAGAACGATTAGAAAAAATAGCAAAGGGCTTTCCAATAATCGATGAGCTACATCCTTTTCACATTGAATTAATTGAAGTTCTTTTTGGAACTGATAAAATTAGAACTGCCCTTTCTAGAATAAATAATACTAGAAAAGCATTGAAAAGTATTTCACGAGATGTAAATAAACGGTTGGGTATCAGTGAAACCCCTGCAGAATCCAAAAAAGCGAGAGCAGAAGCTTTAGGACGAGTTGGCTCTACAATAAGCAAACTGAAAAAACCACTTGACACCTTGATTGATGCTAAAATACAATTATCTCGTGTTCCCGATTTTAATTTAACACAACACACGATTGCTTTTGCTGGTGGACCAAATGCAGGCAAATCTAGTTTTGTTAAACTCGTCTCGACTGGTAGACCTGAAATCAATGCTTATCCTTTCACTACAAAAGAATTGTCAATAGGTCATCGTAAACGAAATCAATTTGAAAGTATTCAATTAATGGATACTCCAGGACTGCTTGACAGACCTTTAGGAGAACGTAATGCAATTGAGATGAGGAGTATCCTTGCTCTGAAATATCTTACAGATCTCATAGTTTTTCTTTATGACCCATCTGTGCAATCGCCCTTAAGTTTGGAGCAACAACTGAATCTTTATGAAGAAATCAAAGCTCAATTTGAGGAAATTCCCACTATCTGTTTTATCAACAAACAAGATACTTTAACAAAAGAAGAACTCGCTGAGGTCCGATCTTTAGTTGGTGATTATGAAGCCATTTCTACACTTGAAGAGAATACTCCGGAATTAGAGAGAATAATCACTGAAATAATTGAATCTCTCCCTCCTAAGAAATTTGTTTATGATAAGAAAAAAGAAGAAAAAATAATAGAAGAACCTGGTAAGAGGCGTTTGAAAGAACACAAGATTGAGTGGATATTCTTTGACGAAGAAGATAGTGAAGATTGATGGAAGTTTGTTGGAAGGCGGGGGAGCGATTTTACGAAATGCTGTAGCATTATCAGCTCTTCATAATACTCCTATAGAGATTTACAATATTCGCGCTAAACGTTCAAAACCTGGTCTAAGAAATCAGCATGTTAAAGTCATTGAAGCAATTTGTGCAATATCTGATGGAAAAATGGAGGGTGTTTATACAGGGTCATCCGATATTCGTTTTTATCCTGGTAAATTAAAAGGTGGGGAATATACAATTGATATTGGCACCGCCGGAAGTTTATCCCTTCTTCTACAGGCAATAATCCCTGTTGCTGCTAAGTGTAATGAACCAGTTAAATTATTAATGAAAGGTGGAACAGATGTTCGATGGTCTCCTCCAATAGATTACATTCGGTATGTCTATTTACCAATGTTGGAGAAATTAGGTTTAGAAGCAACTATGTGTGTAGGTCGTCGTGGACATTATCCAAAAGGTGGTGGAACATTATCCTGTGATATAGAACCGCTTAGACGGATGAAGCCTATTCAATATCAATTTGATGAACCATTTAAACCACAATGTATCTGTGGACGAGTTCATGCAGTCAGATTACCATGTTCTATTGCAGAAAGAATAACTGCTTCGGCAGTTGATTTTATTGAGAATAATGGTTTCAAAATTGCTGCAATTGAACAA
>DAOUWQ010000140.1 GCA_030667035.1 Candidatus Heimdallarchaeota archaeon
AATTGTCCATATAGTAGTATTATATCGTTGCTTGCTTGCCATGGAATTACAACCTCAGTTTAAAGCAATAATAGCTTTTAAGCTTTAAAAGATTTAATATTCAGATATTGTACAACCTATCATTAAAAACTATTGAAAGAATCAAAAATTAGAGGAATTGATTATGAAACAAGAATTTAAAATGAATCCTATTGGCTTTATTCGGAAAAATGAAACTAAAACTTGGATTGAGATAACGGAAAAATTTCAACCAGGATTGTTAAATCTAGACAAATTTTCACATCTAATTACTATCTGGTGGATTGAAGGAAGAGATACAAAAGAAGATAGAGCAAGGCTTCAAGTTCATCCATGTGTTGATGGAAAGAGAGAGAAGTCTCCTCTTACAGGTGTTTTTGCTTGTCGAGCACCTTTGAGACCGAATCCAATTGGTTTAACTATTGTGAAAATTATTAAAGTAGTGGATAATAAAATCTACATTGATCGATCTGATGCATTCAACGATACTCCAATAATCGATCTGAAACCTTACATACCAAAATCCGATTGTATTCTCAATGCTACTTTACCCGATTTTATGGATGCAATAGCCCACCCAAAAAAAGCTGAATAAAAACAAAAAAGAAAAGAATTTTTTGCTTTCCAAAACAGAAAGCATTTGGATTCTATTCTAAGAAAAATCAATAGCAATACCAGGTCGACCTGGTTCTGCCACATTTGCTTTAGGATGAGTTGATTTGGATGCATATGTAACTTGGAATTCCTTAATGTTGTATTCACGCTTAAAGTAATTTATAGCATCAGTAATTGCAGTAAATTCTGATTTGGCATTCAATGTTGAATCGATTCCAGGATGCTTAGTTAACTTCTGAGCATATTTGACAGCTTTGTTTCCGTTCTTTTTAATATCATCATACTCCATGATTGCTTTGATAAGATTTGCTGGTTTGTCACGACGAATCTTCAATATTTTGTTCATCCATTCTGGTGCAATGAATACTTCAATCTTTGACGCTTGTTTTTTCTCTTGCTTTTTGATTGCGTTAAAAATGCCATCGATATCTTCTTTGACATTTTTAACCAGTTGCTCCTCTTGCTCCAATTTGTTTTTAATTCGTTTTTTATCTGCTTTGGGGAAAGGTCGAAATGATGCAAAACCATCCTTTGTTTTCCTAACGGTTTCATTCACTTCTTCTGCAAAGTGAGGTATAATAGGAGTTAATAGATCAACTAATGTCAATAATGCGTCTCTATATCCAGGACCTTTAATATTTACAGATCTCGCTTCATACCATTTCATATCGTTTAGTATGTCAAAAAATCCTGAACCGATAGCACTTCTTGTGCGAACATTTTGATAGTGTTCTGCGGTTTCAATTATTTTCTTTTGTAAGCGACTGATAATCCATTGATCAATTCTCTTTTCTTCAGTAGAGAATGTTGTAGTAGTAATTTCGTTAAAGAGTGTCCTAATTCTTCGACCCGCAGCTTCTGCATCTGCAAATCGGAAGCTTGCATCAGAATATCCTTCTCCACAATAAGCCAAACCAAATCGTGTAGCATCTGCACCAAATTTTTCTATTAGCTCTTTGAGAGTTACAGAGTTACCTCCACTTTTACTCATTTTCTCACTTTCAATCATTATCATACCATTTGCTTCGATTTCCAATGGATAATGATTCTTGGGGAACAATGCTAAATGTTGAAAGATGTAGAAAGTTAAATGATTAAAGATCAACTCTTTTGCACTTGCACGGAAATCAGGAGGATAGAAATATTCGTACTCTTCTTTCATTTCTTCAATTAATTCTTTTGTTAAACCAGATTTTTCAATTGTCTCTTCAATCGTTGCTTTATTTCTGAAAAGATAATCAAACAATTCATTTGGTAATTGTTCCGGTTTGATATCCTTCTCATTGATAATTCTGGCAATTGTATAATAGGCCATATACACTGTACTATCTGATAATGTTTCCACTAACCATTCTGTATCCCAGGGTAAAGGAGTTCCTAAACCACTTTTGCGTGCACATGCTTTGTCTCGCAACCAATTAATAGTATACACAAAAGCTTGCCTTGCTTCTGGAGGATAAATATCCATCTTTTTAGTTAGATAATCCATAGTTTTCTTTTTCCATTTCGCATCACCATAAGCAATAAACCACTGATCTTTCAAGATTTTAACATGGTTTTTGGTTGAACAACGACAGATAACCGTTTCAGCTGGTTCAAACAATAAGGAAGTAATTTTATCAACTTCGAGATCTTTAATTAGAATATCTTTGATATCACTAACTTTAGTGCCGGCGTATTTTCCGCAATTTTCACGCATTGCTCCTTTGTGGAATTCTTCTTTGTAAATCGTTTGAGTTGCTTCTTCCGTTTTAGGATCATCTTGGGATTCGATGCCCATTTTTTCGATGATATCTTTCGCAGGATGATCGCCAAAACCTTCTGTTTTTATCATTGAAATTAAGGTAATATCATCTGCAAAATCAGATGCTAAACCAAATTTTGTTAGCATATCGGGATTGTTTTTCAAATCTCTTAAAGCAACATAATCGAAGGGAGCATGACTTGGAACACTCATAACCACACCAGTGGTATGGTCGACTGCCACAAAAGTCGCAGGTAATATTTTCACATCTTCTTCTCGCACTGGTGTATGACAAGATTTACCAATGATTTCAATGCCCTTGAATTTACGAATTATTTTCACAGTATGTAGTTGATCCATTAACTTGATGATTGCAGATTCACTAACAAACCATTTTTCACCATCAACTTCAGCTTCTACATAATCACCATCTGGATGAATCCACATATTGGTAACGCCAAAAATAGTCTCAGGACGTAAGGTTGCTGGTACTAAATATCCATCTTCAAATGGGAATTTTATGACAATAAATTCTGAATAAGAAACCCCTTCACCCTTTAATCTATCATGATCTCCAGTAGGGCTCTGACAATGACTACACCAAATAACAGGATGAGTTCCTTTCTTTACGTAACCCAATTTTTTCAAAGTTTCGTACTGCCATTCTATAAATCTACTAAATGGTGGACAGAGTGGAGTTGTAACAAATTCTCGACGCCAATCAACACTTGCACCTAAAAGAATGAAATCTCTTTTAGCATGTTTTTTATAATAATTGGATATGTGTAGTGGGTCAGTGAATTTATCTAATTCTTTATCTGTAACACCACTTTGGCGTAAGATTCGTTTTTGGACTTCATCGCCTTTTTTCAGTCGTTCGGCTACACCTTGGATTGGTTGTCCTGTTGCGTGCCAACCCTGTGGAAAAACCACATTGAAACCAAGCATACGTTTGAAACGTGCATAAGAATCGACTTTCATTGTAGTATATCCATGACCTGCATGGATACTACCATTAAGATAAGCGATAGGAAATGTAGTCATAAATTTCTTCTTAGTATGATCAACATTAGCTTCGAAAGCTTTTGCATCTGCCCATCGTTTTTGCCATTTTGGCTCTACTTTGCTTGGATCGTATTCACTCATTGTACATAGTACCTCCAACAATAATAATTTCACAAACGCCTATGTTTGTGATGGACTCTGAGACACCAATGAAAGAACAGCAATTAGATTCTTTAAAACTCTTATTATTATTAGAACTAACTGCAGAGCTAAAAGTAGCTTTGAAAGTTCTTCTCCATTGGAGATTACCACTGATTCTCATATCAATTCTTTCAGAGAAATCATTCGTAAAAGAGCAAGAAATATTTTGAGTAAAATTGCCTTCTTTCCAGTATGAATTCTTTTTTTGAGAAGTAAAATCTTTACCGGATAGGGAGAACACTATTCCTCATTGCAATTCCTCTACTATTTTTGTATAACTGTCCTTTAAAAATATTTTTCTAGTATGAATTTAAACAATCTATTTAATCAGTGAAATGAATTTGTCGGTGGTTAAAAAGTGTCTCAAGAATTTAAAGAAGCGGAAGAAATTGCGAAAAAGTTAGCAAAAGAAGTTTCAGGTATTGATGTAATACTCGTCTATGGTGGTATTGCCCAAGGAAGATTTGATAAATATTCAGATTACGATATGATAGCAATTAGCGATAAGAAATGGGTCGTTTGGGAATTCATTCTGGATAATCGACCAATATGTCTTTGGCCAATGACTTGGAAGAAAGCCGAAGAAGTAGCTACTGGTAAAACTGGTTATTGGAGTGTTGCAGCAGCAGCAATATTTGAATCTAAAGTTGTTTGGCAAAAATCAGATAAAATGCTGAAGAAGTTTGAGGATTTGAAGAAATTTGTTTCAGATGGAGGACCACGAACACTCAATAAAGCAATAGCAGATTACGATCGATTATATGGGAAATTATGGCGAATGCAGAAAGCTATTGAACAAAAAAATGAGTTAGATATCTCTTTTCTTAAAAATGACATTGTAAATGAACTTGCTCATATTCTTTCAGCTTTAAACAATCGATTTTATCTAAATAATTTTGGAAAACAATTATCGGAGATAGAAACGTTTGAACACATACCAAACGATTTTATTGCGAATTATCGGAAATTCCTGATTGCAGAACCAGAAGAAGCCTTGGTTATTGGAAGCACAATAGTTGAAGAAGTAAAAATACTCATCAGAAATTGGTTAAACGAACAAAAATTGGAACCACACGAAAATGCCACGGGCATTGCTAAAGAATGGCCTGGAATAATCGAATGGTTAAATAAAACTCTCTCTGCAAACGAAAAAGAGGATTTGATTGGTGGATTAATGGCTGCAACTGCAAATGCGGAGTATTATTTATGGGCATTTCTGCTGTTACAAAACAAAAAATGGCTTAGAAATGGTTTCTACTCAACCGAAGAAGAGGTATTGAAATTATCAAAGAATATCCCTGACAATATTAGAACATTATTGCAATCACAAAATCTTGAAGAGATTAAGAATGCAACCCAACAATTAACTGTAATATTAGAAGAAGAGTTGAAACTTAGAGGAGCAACACTGCCTATTGCAGATTCGTTAGATGACGCAAAACAATTTATACAACAGAAAGAGCTGTAAAAATGAAGAGGATTTTTTCTCTTTTTTTGCCTCTAAACTAGATGTTATTAAGTTAAATTGCTTACTAGATTCTGAGTAATATCTCCCTCCAATGAAAGAGGAGTCTTTACGGCATATGATTGTAGACCTACATGTACATTCGAATACAAGCTTCGATTCTAAAATTAAGATAGGCATTCTCCTTAAAAAACTGAAAGAAATAGGTCTAGATGGCATTGCAATTACTGATCACGATTCCGTAGCAGCGATACCAAAAGCAAAAGAATTAGCAAAAAAATACAAAGTGAAGGTTTTTACCGGAGTAGAAATTTCT
>DAOUWQ010000073.1 GCA_030667035.1 Candidatus Heimdallarchaeota archaeon
CAAATTTTCTTCCCTCCGCACCAATTTGCTTCAAAGCTGGTGAAGATCTTCCTGACTGTGGTATGAAATTATGTGCTTCCTCAATCACCATTAGTACTGCACAAGGTAATTTTGACTGTGTATCTTCATTTCTTGCTTTCGCTCTTCCGGCAGCAAATATTTTCCTAGCTAGTAAATCAACTATTGTTTGTTGGGTTCTAGTTCCAAGCCCAGACAGTGTGATTATACTAATTTGATTTGGTTTTATTAATGAAGGACCGCTTGCATTATAAATCGGTAATTCCGAGCTTTTAGTTAAGACGTCTTTTGCAGGAGCTAAATCTATTCTGGAGAATAAACCGTATTTGGAGTTCTCGAGACGATTTGCTTCTTTATTCTCTTTACTGGCTCGCAGAGCTTCAATAATCGCATTTATTTCTTCCTTTAAATCATCTAAATCCCAATCACGATTATTTTGCTGTAATTGCCAATAAGCTCGGCTAAATAGATCTCTTTGAATGGTTGCTTTTTCAGGAATCTCTAAGATGGCAAGTAATTCACTATGTCTAAAATTTCTTAATTTGAAAGCTATTCTTTGTCTACCTACTGTTCTTTTTGCAGAAAAAACAACTACATCACCATCAATTTTTTTATTCTTAGCAAATGGAACATAATCTTCATGAGGATCGACAATTACAATAGACCCATCTAATTCATTGATTATTCTCGAGACAATAATTGCTACACTGTAAGATTTGCCTGCACCAGTGATAGCTAAAACAGCAAAGTGTTTTGAAACCAATTCATCAACATTCAATTTTACTGGTACTTCAGAATGAGATCGAAGGTGCCCAACAGTAATGTGACCATTACCAAATATTTTAGCTAGAATCTCAGGAGGTGCACGATAAACTTTAGCACCGGGATAAGGTGGAAAGCGTGGAGAGATAATTCTACCATATTTTTCCTCTAAGTATCCAAGAATTCTTGCAGACGCTCCTAAACGTTCACCATCTTCAATTCTTCCTAATAGAAGGAGTTTATCAATAGATTCTGGTGATTTGATTAGACTTTCAATTAAATTCTCGTTTGAGAGAGCAATTTTGGAAATCATTGCAATAACTGGTTCAGGAATAATTTCTTTTTGATAATCAATAACTACAAATTCGCCCATTTCAAGAGGTGCGCTGCGAGCTATTTTTGGATCAACTACAAGAGCAACCTCACTTGGAGTGGACACACCAACAATAGTGGCAACGGGTTTGTTATTATTACCTCGAGATGAATTTGATTTGGACACTTTAGTAACACTCTCTTCTGTTCTAAATGATGGCAGTATATATATTCTAATAATCTTTCGTATTATCAATGGCTCTATTTACATGAACGCATAACCAGCTAATATTCCACTACCAGAAATTAGCGAAATTCCAATTAGAACAATTCCTTTTACAACAGTTTTCTTGCCTCCACGTTCATCCCAACCTGTAGCCCACTTAATTGCCCCAATGATAGCTAAAATAACGCCAATAGCAAAACAAATTGCAATCAAAAAGGCAATAGCATTACTAAAAATTGTTTGAAAATGATTCGGAATTTCTTCTAAACTATCCAAAAGATCATTTACTTTTCCAAAGTATTGTGGAGCTTGAGTGACCATGTTTCATCAAAAAGAAATAGAGATTTACAAATAAAAACCCCTAAACTTTACCTTTGATAGCTATAGCCCATGTTTTACAAACGTACCTAACAGTGCTAATCCTACTGTAGAAATTGTAATTATTACACCTGTTGATGTCGCAAGTTGCCAATTCTTCATTTTTTCTGTTTTAGAAGTTTGAATAATATAAAATGTATAAATCCATACGGCATACTGTATTAGAAATACCCAATAAAGAGAATTAAATCCTACAAATGCCAAGAAGATACTTTTGTAAATATCATAATCCCTGATATACGATATTATAATGAGAAATATCCAAACTGCTACAATAACTATTGTCAAGCAAATACGAATTATAGAATCAGCAGAAGCTGATGAGAAATGTAAAGAGAGTAATGCAAATAGTAGACCTAAATCATGATCTCTGGTAACATGAACACCTAGAACACCTTGAATATATAAAACTGGATCACTAAGAAATGGTAAACTAAAGAGAGTAATTGTTACAAATAGAACAGCAATTTTTGTAAAAAGGCTGGAAAAATTATGTTCACGAATATCGTTTTTCAGAAAGAATGGTACAAGAATTAATGCTATTGGTTTAGTTAAAACAGCTAATGATAGGAAAATTCCTTCAAGAAAATAGACTTTTTTCTCATTGAAAATGCATGCTAGCAAAATGAAAACAAACATTAGTGAATCAAATTTCCCATGCATTGCTCCTGTCATAAGTACCATTGGTGTAATAAACCAAACTGCTATTGGCATTTTCAATCGCCAAACATTGTTCACTTTTTTCTGAAGTATCATGTATAATAGAATAATCACTTGCAAATCAAACAGTATTAGAAAACCTTTAGTTACTCCAAAAAACCAAGTTTCAGGAAAAATCAGGAGAATTAAGGAGCTGAAGTACATCCATAGAGGAAAATAGGCATAAAAGTGCTTCATCTCTTCGATTTGAAAACTTTCTAGAGTTGTTTGGTATGGATTTTCTCCATTCAAGAATAATTGCGCGGCATCTTTCCAAACAAAAATATCTGTGGAAGTAAAATTCCATAGGAAAATTCTAGCAATTATTCCAGCAAGAATAATAATACCAAATACTATCCACGAAGAGTTATTTGGTGTGAAAAATTCTCTAATCTTTACAAATTTCGATTCTGTGATTAGTCGTTCTTCGTACAATGTATATACCCGAGATAAAGTAAAATCGAGAGTATTTTAACTACTACAAATCAACATTTTTGTTTGCTTAAACTTAAATTTAAGAATTTTTTCATAAAAATAAAATGATGAGAGTAAGATTCATAATAAAATCTTACTATCTTAAGTGTATCACAAAAAGTGGGAAAAATGAACTCTTTTTCTAAAGTGTTTTTTCTTCCGTTTTTTGAAATCTTTCTGATTTATCACCGAATTTTCTTTCTTCTTTAGCAATTAGCCTTTGTATATTCTCTCGATGACTCCATAGAACAAATAACCCTGCAACAAGTCCACCAACAGTTAATGGAATACATGTTATTGGCTCTAATCCCATTATGAAATAGGTTTCAAGAAAGATGAATATTGCCATTATTGGTATTGTGATAACATTAGCTAATGAAGTATACTTTGTTAAAAAGACAATAAGAAACCAAACAACAACCAAAACCGCAGCTGTAGCTGGCACAAAATTAATGAATACTCCTGCAGTTGTAGCCATTCCTTTTCCACCTTGGAATTTCAGAAATATCGGCCAATTATGTCCTGCTATTGCCATTAATCCTGCAATTACTATCATAGTTTGTGGTACTGGTTCTGTAAAACCCATAGTATAAACGAATTTTGTTTCGGGTTGAGTAACTATTACAGCATAATGAATTATCAAACGAGCTGCCCATGCTACTACACCACCTTTTACTATTATATCAACTACTAGAGTTAAAATTGCGGGTCCGGTACCTAATATTCGATAGACATTTGAAAATCCAGTGTTTCCGCTCCCAAAATCTCGAATATCAATTTTTTTCAACAATTTTCCTAAAACAAATCCCGTTGGGAAACTACCAACTAGATAGCTTCCAATAATAACCATTAGATATATTGCCCAATCTGGTAGTGCCATTTTGCCTTCTTCCTGTTTTATTTTCTTTTTTTTTCCTCTTTATTAAGGATTATCGTCTTTCTCATTCTTTGCTTATCTTATTAAATAGCTAAAGTAGATTGATCCTGGTCCTAAATGACTTCCAACTACGGGCCCAATCAATTCAATGAATTGTGGTATGCATCCAAATTCATTTTCTATCTTCATACTCAAAACTTCTGCTTCATCCGGTATATTTCCATGTGTAAGAGCTATAATCGAATTTCTATCTAATCCTTCTTCTTTTAGATATTCGATCATCCATTCTATTGCTTTTTCTCTCCCTTGCACGGTTGTAATACTGGATGTTTCTCCTTCTTGTACAGTTAAAATTGGTACCCTATTTAGTAGATTACCTACAAGTCCTCTTGCACGACCTATTCTTCCCCCTTTAACTAAATATTTTAGCGTGCTTGGATAACCAATAACATTTACTTTTTCTATAGCATATTCTACTAATCTACAAATTTCTTCTATTTCCATTCCTTGATTAGCTGCCCAAACAGCTTGTAATACAATTAGAGCTAATGATGCGCCTGTTGTTTTTGCATCATAAATTCTAATATCAATAATTGGTAACATTTTCTTTGCATTTTCTGCTGACTTTATTGTCTCACTCATCAAGCTTGAAATATGGATTGAAATAATTTTTTCAGCTTCATATGCTGCAGCTTCATATGCTTGATAGAAATCTAATGTTGAAGGTGGTGAAGTAGATGGTGTATCCTTTAAATGAGGCATTTTCTTATAGAATTCTTCTGAGTTCAAATCTACTCCTGCGGTAAAAACTTCCCCATCCATGAAAACTTTTAATGGAACAACTATTATTCCCAATTCTTTTGCCAATGCTTCGGGTAAATCACCAGTGCTGTCTGTTACAATTTTAACTTTTGGCAATTCCTTTTTACCTCTACATTTCAATCTCTTTTAGCATTTAATAGAGCTTCGACTACTATAAAACTTAAGAAAATAAAAGGGTTATTTCCTCTATTGAGGAAATAGTTCGTTTGATAACTTTTACGAGCAGTTTACAAACTTATGCTGCTTCTTCTACAAACAAAAATTCTCTATGTTGCTTGGACATATCATCGATTTTTAGTCTTGATATAGCACCGAATTGTTTGCAGTGTTTAATTGTGGTTTTTGGATCATTTGTATGAATATGAACTCGTATCATATCAGCATTTTTTGCTACTACAAGTGAACCACCAAATTCAGCTAGCATTTCTCTGGCATATTCTGCAGTTAAATCTTCAGATTCAATAATGAATTCTGTGCAGAATTGGTATTCGTCATCTACTTCTGTGTCTCGAGCGACTATTTCTACTTCTTCAGTTAGTTCGCTTGTAACATTAATATCTTCATTTCTGAATACTTTTAACCAGCCTTCCATAATATAAACGAAACCTTGACCTCCAGCATCAACTACACCTGCTTTTTTAAGTACAGGTAATAGATCAGGAGTTTTTTCAAGAGTTCCTTGTGCAGCTTCGTAAGAAGTGTTTAGCATTTCTATAAAACCAGATCCGTTTTTAGCGGCTAAATTAGCTGCTTCGGCTGATTTTCGTATTACAGTTAAAATTGTTCCCTCTTGGGGATTTAAAACTGCTTCATATGCTTTTGCTGCGCCATCAACAAAAGCTTGTGAGAATTCTTCTGGTCCAATGTTCTCAAAATTATTCATCGAATTACTAAATCCACCGAAAAATTGGGATAAAATCACACCTGAATTACCAGTTGCGCCCATAAATGATCCTCTAGCAATTAGTGATGCTGTTTCTGCAATTGAACTTGAATCAGTGCCATCTAATTCTTCGATTATTGCTTCTACAGTGAGGTACATATTTGCACCAGTATCACCATCTGCAACCGGGAAAACATTTATTGCATTGAGATGTCTTCGGTATTTTTTCAGCAGATTCGCGGATGCTCGCATCATATTTGATAACGTCTCACCAGAGAATAGTTGAAGTGTTGCCATTTTTTTCTGTCTCCTGTTTAATTTTGTAGAATATACAAGTATAAACAATTTCTATGCTTAATTTAACAAGGAGACATTTAAACATTTCTTTTATGACTAAAAAATACTACGAAACGGCGGTCTTTCCAGCGAATATCGCGTACAATCGCACTATTTATTCCCTTTTTATGAATGAAAATGTATAAAATTTTAATAATTCGTTTAAAATATTGCGATTTTCGTATATTAATAAAGAGTATATTATTCAATTTAGGATTAATTTAATTAGAAATTATGTTTAATTATCAGATTAATTCTATATAAAATAAATATTTATTAGTTATTTCAACCGTTATATTGGGCATACTTGTAGTCACAAATCTTTATTACTCAAAGGAGCTTATTTTTGAATAGAAATTTATGGGTGTAAAAATGAAAATTGGTGCACATGTATCTATTTCTGGATCAATCGAATTATCAATTGATAGAGCTTTAGAAATTGAATGCGATACCTTCCAAATTTTTACTCGAAACCCTCGTCGCTGGTTTTCAAAACAGTTATTAGACGATAAAATAGAGAAATTTAGGTCCAAACTCAAAAATTCATCATTAAAACCTGTATTCTCCCATATCCCTTATCTTGTTAATCTTGCAAGTCTAGAATCGGAGATATGGGAAAAATCAGTTAAAATGATGACAGAGGAGCTTGAAAGATGTGAGGCATTGAATATCCCTTATATTGTAACACATTTGGGAAGCGCGAAAAAGGCTGGAAAAAACTTAGGTATTGATAGAGTTATTTCATCACTAAATCACATTTTTGAAGGTTATAATGGTAAAACAAAAATTCTTTTAGAGAACACAACAGGGAAAGGAAAAAAATTAGGCAACAACATTGGAGAAATCTGTCAAATTATATTACAAATTAATAAGTTTGATTCTGTTGGATTGTGTTTTGATACGTGTCATGCATTTGCTTCAGGTTATGATCTAAGGAAAGAGGAAATCGTTGAAGATCTTGTTTCGGAAATTCAAGATTCAGTGGGAATTAGAAAACTTTTGTGTATCCATAGTAATGATTCTCTCTTTGATTTAGGCGAAGGTAGAGATCGGCATGAACATCTTGGTTTAGGGAAAATCGGCGAATTAGGATTTTATAATC
>DAOUWQ010000068.1 GCA_030667035.1 Candidatus Heimdallarchaeota archaeon
GGGAAAGACTAACCTCGCACTACAATAATCTTGTAGATCACAATCAAAAATATCCTGTCATTTCAAATGAATTAATTGACTGGGAATATATCTTAAAGAAAAGAGAACATACAAAGGCTTCAATGTTATTTTTCAAATCATGCCAAGCAGTAGTTCAGGCTCAAGAATATGCTCGAATTAAAGAGAGAGTAAAGTCTGAAAAATTCTTCGCAGCAGCAAGTAAATATGCAGGTGAATCAGCTCAAATTTTCAATTCTGTTATTGATACTTTGAAAGGTGAAGTACAACAGATGCCGGCTGATTTGTATAATTTTGCCAACTTTTGCAAAGTACAAGGACAAAAAGTCTCACAAAGCAAAAAAGTTGATGAGTTACCTATCAAGGATTTTGTTGTGTTGATTGGTATTATTTCAGCTTCACTTTAATCTATTAAAACCTCAATAAAAGTTAAGAAGGAATGAGTAATTCTCTTATTTGATAATGATGCCTAGATTAGATGCTGAAAAAACCGAACTCTTATTTTGGGATAATTCATATATGAAAGAATTCGAATCAAAAATACTTGACATAACCAAAAAGGGAGTTGTTTTAGATAGAACTATTTTTTATCCAACTGGTGGTGGACAATTTTCTGATATTGGACATTTACAACTAAAATCAAACAAAGATATCCGATTAAACGTAAGCTCAGTGGAAAAAATTGACGGAAAAATTGTCCATATAATACAAGAAAAACAATTGAGTAAACTAAAAATATCTGATATAATTATTGGGAGAATTAATTGGGAAAGAAGATATAATTTGATGAAAGCACATTCCTCCCAACATGTTTTGTCTGCAATGATAGTAAAGAATGCAAATATTAAAACTTCTAAAGCAGTAATCGATGTATCTGGTGTATCAATTCATTTAGACAAAACAATTGCCAAAGAAAAGCTAATAGCAGCCCTATTGGAAACGAATAAAATACTAAGTTCTGAATTAGAGATTAAAACAAATATCATTTCAAAAGAAGAAATACCTGTATCACTAAGGAATAACTTGAGGGGGCATTTAGAAGAGATTGCGTCGAATAAAATAAGAATCGTCTCCATAAAAGGAATAGATGATTCGTTATGTGGAGGGACGCATTGCAAAGTAACATCTGAAATTGGACCATTAGTCTTAAACGACTTCAAAGGAGATGTTATAGCATATGTTTTTGGTGATGCAGCTTTAGAGAAAATGACAAATTTATCCATAGGAGCAATTACAACAGCTAAATTGCTTGCTTCAAAACCTACCAAAGTTTTCCAAAGAATGGAGAAAGTAATCAAAGAATTTAATGAAATGAAAGAGCTTAACTATCAACTTGTGAAAAGTGTAGTTAAATCACAAATGGCTGAAATAAAGAAAACTCCAGGTCAAATAGATGCTTTTCAGATACTTATGGGTGACTTTTCATTTGCTGAGAAAAAGCATGTTCTCCAGGAATTGGGCGAACTACCTGATGAATTTTTAGCTATTTTTATCGTTAAGGGACCTATATTGCTCATTACTTCTACCTCCAAAAAACTCCCAGCAAATAAATTGATTCAATTATTTATTCAACAAACCAAAAATAACGGCGGTGGTTCCCCTACTGTTGCACAATCATCCATTAGTAATCCCGAAAAGGATCTTAAAATAGTTTCAAAAATAATTGCTGATTTCAAACAATAGAAAAAATAAAGTTGATTGATTATAGCCAATCTTCTTTAATAATTTCCAAAGCGGTTGGATCAAAACCCGCTACAATATCAATGATTAAATCATAAGCGTCTTCGCTAACATCCATTTTAACGAGTTCAATTGCTTTTGAACCGATTTCTTCCTCTTTTGTAAGTTCAATCAACATCTTTGAAAATTCAATCATCATATCGATTTTTACCTTAGCTGCATAAGCAATTCCTTTTGGTTCTAAAGTAATCAGTTTATTTAGAAACGTCCTAGAATAATTTGAAGCTTTGCCATTTAGAACTTTATTTGTATCTAGATTAACAAGCACTGCATTCTTGTATTCCTTTGCTAGGTCAGGTTTTGTACCAATAATTTGCTTGTTCTTAACAACTTTTTCAGCCCATTCTACAATAGAGGGATACCTAGTAGGTGCAAAGAGTCGAAGGGTACGAACGATGCGCTTAACAAATTTACTATTTTTACTTGTAATAACAATTTGTTTGCTAGATAGAACTGCATGGATTACCTTATCAGCTTCTTTTACTTGACTTACAAGAAATTTAACATCAGCAATTTCTTCTGTAGACCATTTTTCTTCTTCATCACTGTCATGGCCAAAATCACCTACAAAGGGAGAAACAGATGCTTGCCTCACGGCATAATTTCTATCAAGAACAATGTTCATAATCATTTCTTTATCATCTTTACAACGATGAATTGTTGAAACTTGATATAATCCTCCAATATGAGGTAACAAATCTCTAGTAGAGATTTGAAATGTATCTACATTTTTACATTGATCACATAGAGCACGGACATCAATAATAGATTTAGTATCTTTCCCTTTCTTGCTTTTACTCATTTTCATTAATTCTCCAATGGTTTAATTGCTAAATAATGTTGTATTATTAACACTATTAACCAATGTGATAAATTACCAAAATAAAAAAGTAACCAATGTGGAAAATTAAGCAATAAATTGTTTTAATAGCTAAAAACAAATCATTATATACTACTAGAGAAAAAAGAGAAAAGTTAATCTGCTCAAAACAATACTGTTATAAAAGCGATTGCTAAAATATTAGTAGGAAAGAAACTTTAATTAAAAGTAAATAGTAAAGAAAAATAGATTGATTAAAAATCAATATGGTGATAACGCCATGATCAATGTTAAAGCGTTCGACAATGTCCTTAGTAAAATCATTAAAGCCGAAGCTGGCATAAGAAAAGTTATCCTAGTTGATAGAACAGGATTAACAATTGCTCACGTTTCAAAATTCTCGTATTTCCCCATCGATGTTGATGGTGTAGGTGCAATTGCAAGTGCAGTTTTTGTTGCCAGTGAAGAACAAGGAGTAAACCTTGATCTAGGTGATTTAGATATTGTCTCATCAGAATTTAGCAAAGGGAAGATTTTTGCTGCAAGTTGTGGAAAGGGGATCCTCTGTGTTATAACGGACAATGATGTAAATATTGGGTTAGTTAGACTTGTCTTAAAAAGAGAGGCTTCTGAAATTGAAAAATTATTAAATGAATTCTTATCAGAAAAGATATCATTTCCATCCACAGCAGCGGAAGACGCAGCAAGTGTAACCAGTGCTGATGAGTCAATGGATGATAATCTAGAAGAAGCTCTAAAGGAGCTTGAAAAATTCTAAAAGAAGTAAAATAATGATTCAATAAAAAACATAACTAGAAGCTTCTGAAAAGTGAGCTTCTAATTTTCTTACTTTTCTGAGGAATTATTTCTTTTTCTTGTCTTTCAAAACAATAACAATAAAATCATTTTCAGGTGCTACTAGAATTTCTCCTTTAGTTGTATCGATGGTAAAGAAATTCAAATCCCCTTCTTCTAATTGTTCTACAGCTTGAGTTGCTTTTCCTACGAGAGCTGAAACTAAAGCTGCAACAGACTCTGTTTTATCCGTTTCTATATCACTAGATATTGGCAGGCCTTCTTTATTTGTAATAATAACGCCTCTAACTCCATCGAATCCTGCGAGTTTCTTAAGAGTGGATTGGAATTGTTTTTGAGATATCATAGTAATCACCTGTTGCTTTACTTAGGAAGAAGGAACGTTTTAAGGATTTCTAAATTAGCAAAAATGACGCATTTTTCAGTAAAATAATGGTTTTTCTCCTATTCTTTTGACCAATAATTACCCTTTTGCCTTCGTTTTAGTTCGGATTTTTTACTATTATTCCAATTGTCAATAACTGAGAAATAACCAACAACTCTGCTAATACCATACACGTTCTCGCTTGAACAGTGCGGACATTGAGGTACTATTGTTGCGTCAGGATTCTCTTCTTTATCATTTGAGTTAATTTTATTATTCTTTTCAGTAGTGGTTTTAATGGTCATTTCTCTAATCACAAACTCTGTTCTTTACCTTAGTATATTGTAAAAAGTATAAAAATGACCCAATATTAACCAATAGCGAAACTATTATTTTGTTAATGATATATATTTATACAATAGAAATTGGATGGAAAGCTCTTGAAAGTCTATTCTTTAGTTGGAAGAAAACTCGTTGAATGTTCTCCTGATGAATTATTGGAATCACAGGTTGGAATGATCCTTGATGAAAAAGAAGAAATGATTCGTTTAGTTATCACACGGGAAGCACGTAAAAAACAACGAGAATATCTTATGCAACAAACTGCTGATTTTAATAAGAAGGAATTTGCAGGTACTTTTCTCGTATCATATTTAGAAAATCCAGAAATAATTAAAGCCTTTATTGATGAAATAAAGAAAATCGAATCTGGAGAGGTTTCTGAAAAATCGGTTGAAAAACCAAAAAGTAAAAAGAAAAGAAAGAAGAAAAAAGCAGAACCTGAAGAAGTTGAAGCAGAAACAACCATTTTGGAAAGATGGAATCCAGAGCTCGTAAAAAAAGCTGTTATTTTTTTAGATGGGAAAGATTTTGTTCATCTTCATGAAATTCAAGAAGCCTTAGAGGTAACTGAAGGAGAATCTTATTGGTTAACTCAAGATTTAATTCATGTTGGTATAGTTCCAGGTCGATGGACTGGTTATGCAGAAGGTCAATGGGTATACCAAGTATTAAAAGAACACCTCAAAAGCAAACAAAAACCCAAGAAAACATCTACAAAAAAATCAACTACTAAAAAGACACCAAAAAAGGCAACCAGTGCTAAATCAACTACAAAATCTACTACAAAGAAATCTACGAAAACGAAAGCAAAGAAAACTGACTCAAAATAAATACCATTTGAAAAATCAATGTTATTCACTGATTTATGCCCATAAAAATAAATGAGATTGCATATGCAAGGTAGAACGTAAACAACACTACCAAACTTGACCTACTCATCGTTAATTCTTTTGATTGACTAACAGCTGTGGTCATCAGTGAAAGAGACCAAATTTGCCCTAAAATAATTAATATTTGTCCTTCTAGAAAGAGAAAAGTTCCGCTAACTTTTGTTTGAAGCCAAATAAAAAATAATGCAATCATACTTGGAAGTAAAGTAAAAGGAACAACAACTAATAATTTTACAGGATTATACTTACGCTTGTAGAATAAAGTATAAAGTAATTCAGTAAACAATGCAAGAAAAATCCACAAACCCATTATACCGATAACGGAAAAATACCATTCATCAACATCGAGAGGGTAAAATCCAATTAAAACCAATTGACTATCAATTGCAAAGAATAGCATTGCACCAATTATAATAGCTCCCTCAAAAAAAGTTCTCAGTGGCTCTGACACTAAATATTGAAAAACCTTTCTTGGAAGGAAGAAAGAAATAATTATCTCAAGAGATTTTTTAGTAAATGATTTCTCTTGGTCCTTTTTTGTAACGAGTTTTACATTTGATGCCTCAATATGATCTTTGTTTAAAATCATTAAATTAATAGCTACTTTCCCGAGATCCGATAAAAGATATTTCTTATTGTCATCTTGTTCAATAAGTTCCTTCAAGGTATTTAGTTGATGATAGAGTGATCCAACTTTAAGGGATCTGAATTTCTTTCTCAATTCATTAAAACCAACGATTTGGTGTTTGTTAATAAAAGAAAGAATATCTCTTCTAATTTGACTACCTAAAGCAGTATAGATAATTTCTTCTTCCGAGTGAGAGATATCCTCCTGTTGAGGACTGCTATCTAACTCGTTTTTTTTGCCCATTGATAATCACGCTAGAAGATAATTTGTTTATTGGTTTTCCCAATCTTGTTGTTGATAATCTTGGGAAGGAGGTGGTGGTGTTGGTACTTGTTGTTGTTCATCTGCAAAAGAGTTGCTCGCGTAATAATCTTGAGTTTGAGCAGTATCTTGTTGAGGTGCTGTAATTTGTGGTTGTTCATAAGTTTCGATCATATCCTGAACTCGATCAGTATCGACTCTATCGATGTTTTTTGGAAATGGGAAAAGCCTCTTACGCTCAATTATTCCTCCACCTAAAATTGCAGTTAAGAGTGCAATAGCAATATATTGCTCAGCCATAAGCATCACAATAGGAATTGTAGTTGCTAAATCAGTAGTATTACCACTTAATAAAATACCAGAAGATGCTGCAATATCATAAGCAAAATAACCAATTACAGGAAGTATACCAATAGTATTTGCTATCAAAGCGAATTTTCTCGTTCCTGCTGCTAATGCACTAACAAAGAAACCCGGAACACAACCAAGAAAAATAAGATAAACAAGATTATTCAATACACCTTGATTCAAATCAGGAAAGATATTTGGAATTTGTACCATAATAAGCAATACACCAATAGTAAGTGCCATTGTAACAAAGGTACCAAATATTGTTGATCCTACACCTCTTGCAGAAATTTTAGGAAAGAGTGTTTGATCAATATCAGATTCAAAACCATTGAAGACATTGAGATCCACATACATGTCATCTGTCAAATAAATAGAATATTTCTCTTGAAAAGAAACTGAAATTTTGTTTAGTAAACTTTCAACTAAAGCAGGGTCATCTCTGGTATCTGCTAAAGCGGCAACAAGTAGCTTTCCTGCGGAGCCATAAACAAACTGGTTATCTTCTCCACCTATTTGTTGTATTCCACCAATACCGCTCTCAGTTGAGAAAGCATTAAACGCTGTTAAAAGTCCTGAAATTAGTTGGTCTTCAATATCCATTTTCACATACTTGTGACTAAAGATACATTGACCTGTTTCTGTAATTATCCATATAGCTTGGATCAAACTGCTACCTCCATAATAAAGTACATTAGCTAACACTAAAGTTAAGGTCTGCGTAATATGTAAAACAAACGAACAACAATAAAAATAGTTCTAAATAGGCATTTAGAAGAGGTTAAATAGGAAAAACCTTACTTTAAACATAAGAATTTTATGAGTAAAAAAGACATTTGAGTCGGCTGAA